>CAYNVI010000012.1:0-20975 GCA_964400585.1 uncultured Pirellulaceae bacterium
CTCCGCTCCTGCCCGCGGAGAGGGCAGCGGTGGCACCACCGTAGGAATTTCGGAACCCGACCGATCGACTCGACGCACGCGCCGATGACGCCCCCCGCTGAGGACCGCTACGTGGCCCCTTCACCGCTCCCTAACGATGACGCCGCCTCGGATGACGCCGCATCGGATGCGAAGAAGGGTCCGCCCAATCTGCAGCTGCCGGGTGGCGGAGATCGTCTCCTGCCCGACCGGCCTGCCAAGGTATCGAACCCCAAACCGGCGTTTGGACGGAAAGGGGTCGTGGCCGTTATTTTGAGGGATGACCAGTTCCTTGTCATCCGCCGGTCGCAGGAAGTGACCGCGCCCGGCAAGCTTTGTTTTCCGGGCGGAGGCATCGAGCCGGGCGAAAGCGAAGAAGCGGCCTTGGTCCGCGAGATGCTCGAAGAACTCGCCCTCCCGGTTGTTCCGCAGCAGCGGTTGTGGCGGAGCACGACCCCCTGGGGAACCCGCCTCGCCTGGTGGCTTGCTGATGCCTCGGCGGACGATCACCCGGTCGCCGATCCGAGCGAAGTCGCGGAGGTCTTTTGGATGCGGCAGCGGCAATTGGTCGTGGCCGAAAACCTGCTTCCCAGCGTCCCCCAATTCCTCCATGCCTGGCGGACCGGCAAGCTGAGCCTGCCGATCGATTGGGGAACGACCGGCTGAAGGGGTCGCGCCCCCGGAGAAGCTCAGCTCCAGATCCGCCATTCGGCGAGCAGAAAGATGGCGATGTGGAGGCCCAGTCCGCTGAGTGCCCACCGCGGATAGAGCGAACTGAGTCCGAAGACGCTCATCACGCCCCCCAGGATGGCGACGGCCACAGCCCCCCCCGGAAAGAACCCGCAGGCGGCCAAGCCGATCGGGAGCAAAATCGCGGCCGATAACACGCCGCCTCCCGCCGTCACGGTCCGTAGCCCGGCTTCGAACGAGGCGGATGCCGCCGCCTCGCCGGCAACCTGGCGGCGGAGACCTCGCGGCTCGTGAGCAAACGGGGAACCCCGGCGGACCGGGGCCGAATCGACCCCGGCAGCCAGCTCCTCGTGGTCGCCCTCTGCGACCAGGGCCGCTTCGATGATTTCCTCGTCGGGCGACTCGCTCACGATGCTTTCTTCCTCCGTTGCGGTTCGCGAAACTGGGCCGAACGGGTATTCTGACAGAGTCGCTTGGCGATTCCCACTCCGGTTTCTGCAGAGATTCGAACCTATGGCTCACGGCCCCCGTCGCTTGCCCCGGCTCTTCTGGTCCCTGGTCTTGATGCTCCTCTGGGGGAAAAGCTTCCCGACGTCCTCGTTGACTGCGGCGGAACCGGCTTCGGAACCTCGTGTGGCGGCCGCTTCGGACGAGCCGCTGGCGGCTCTCGAGGCGATGCGTGTCCCCGCCGGCTGGACGGCCGAACTGTTCGCCGCCGAGCCCCAGGTCGCCAACATCGTCGCCTTCGACATCGATCACCAGGGACGGCTGTACGTCGCCGAATCGTATCGGCAAAACAAAGGGGTCACCGACAACCGGGGCCACGACGACGAATGGTTGCGGGCCGATCTGGCCGCGCAAACGGTGCAGGACCGGATCGATTACCACAAACGCCTGCTGGGGGACGAGGTCGCTGCCTACACCTCGGAGATCGATCGGATCCGGCGGTTGGTCGATACCGACCGGGATGGCCGCGCCGAGGAATCGACCGTCTATGCCGCCGGCTTCAATCGGCTCGAAGATGGGACCGGTGCCGGGCTGCTGGCCCGAGGCGAAAACCTGTACTACACCTGCATCCCCAAACTCTACAACCTGATCGACAAGAATGGCGACGGGCGGGCCGACCAGCAGGTGGTGATGTCCGATGGCTATGGCGTGCGCGTCGCGTTTCGCGGGCATGACCTGCATGGTTTGACGATCGGGCCCGACGGGCGACTCTATTACAGCATCGGCGATCGCGGGTATCACGTGTTGACCCCGGAAGGCCAGATCCTGCATCAACCGAGCACCGGTGCGGTCTTCCGCTGCGAGCTCGATGGCAGCCGCTTGGAGGTCTTCGCCAACGGGCTCCGCAATCCTCAGGAACTGGCCTTCAACAACGTCGGGGATCTGTTCACCGGCGACAACAACAGCGACAGCGGCGATCGGGCCCGGATCGTGAACGTGCTCCGCGATGGCGACAGCGGCTGGCGGATGTATTACCAGTACTTGCCGGACCGCGGGCCGTTCAATCGGGAAAACATTTGGGAGCCCTTCCATCCGGAGCAGCCCGCCTATCTGGTACCGCCGGTCGCCAATTTCGCCGATGGTCCTTCCGGGTTGGCGTACTATCCGGGAACCGGCTTCGGCGGCCAGTGGAACGACACGTTCTTTCTGGCCGACTTCCGCGGCACGCCGGCCAACAGCGGGATTCGGTCGTTTCGCGTGAAGCCCAAGGGGGCCTTTTACCGGCTTGCCGAAGATGCCCAACCGATCTGGGGCGTGTTGGCGACCGACGTCGCTTTTGGTCCGGCGGGGGCGATGTGGGTGAGCGATTGGGTCGACGGCTGGAACGGCGAAGGCAAAGGCCGCGTCTATCGCCTGTTCGATCCCCAGACGCGACAGGCGTCCGTGGTGGCGGAGGTGCGTGATTGGCTGGCGGGCGATTGGCAAACCGTCCCGACCGCTCAGCTGGCAGCCCGTTTGCCGCATCCCGATCGTCGCATCCGACTGGAAGCGCAATGGGAACTGGCGCGGCGCGACGCATGGCAATCGCTCGCACAGGTCGCCTCCGCCAGCGGGAAGGACCGGCTGGCGCGGTTGCACGCGATCTGGGGACTCGACCAGATCGTGCGGGCTCCGCGGACCGACGCAGCGGCCGCGATCGACCGGGAACAAATCGTCCAAGCGATGCGGGGGTTGCTCCACGATGCCGACCCCTTCATCCGAGCTGCCGCCGCCCGCTGGACAGGCGAGCGCGGGGTCGCGGCCGCCGCCGCCTCGCTGCAGTCGCTGTTGTCAGACCCGGCGGCCCGCGTTCGATACTTCGCCGCGCGGGCGTTGGGGGACCTGCAGGTGCCGGAGGCGTTTTCGGCGGTCGTGCAATTGCTGGCCGAGAACGACAATCAGGATCCGGCCCTCCGGCACGCGGGCGTGATGGCCCTGGTCGGGATCGCGGAACCGGCAGAGATCGCGGAACTGCGGACGCACCCCAGCGTGGCGGTCCGGCGGGCCGCGGTGGTCGCCCTCCGGCGTCAGCAAAGCGAACGCGTGGCGACCTTCCTGGAAGACAGCGACCCGTTGGTCGTGGTCGAAGCGGCCCGGGCGATCCATGATGAACCGATCGGCGTCGCGTTCGAGCCCTTGGCCCAACTCATCGATCGGCCGCTGCAGGACGATGCCTTGATCCGCCGCGTGTTGAACGCCAACTATCGTCTGGGGACGCCGGCCGAGGCCAACCAGCTCGCCCAGTATGCGGCCAGTCCGATCGCTCCGGCCGAACGCCGACAAGACGCTTTGGAGATGCTGGGAGCCTGGGCTGAACCCGATCCTCGCGACCGGGTCTTGAATGCGCACCGACCCCTCAAGCGGAGAGATCCGGCAGCGGCGGCGGCGGCCTTGAGGAAACACCTCGACGGGTTGTTGCAATCGCCCGAGGCGCTCAAAACGCTGACCGTCTCGGTGGCGGCCAAGTTGGGGTTGCGCGACGTCACCCCGATGTTGATGGCTCGGGTCGGCGACAAGCAACTCGATCCCGAGGCGCGGGCTGCGGCGCTTCGCTCGCTGGCAGCGCTCGAACCGTCGCAGGCTGCCGCACTCGCCCGCCAATCGGTCTCGAACAAACAGCCGGCGATCCGTGTCGCCGCGCTCTCGGTCCTGGCTCGACAGCAACCAGCCGACGCGGTGATGGCTCTCCGCGAGGCGACTGGCAGCCAGAACATGCGGGAACGGCAGGCCGCCTGGGATTTGCTGGGCGCGATCGAACTCCCCGCAGCGCGGCAAGCGATCGCTGAGGGGGTCCGTCGCTACCTCGACGGTGAAATCGCTCTCGATACCCAGCTGAACCTGCTGGAGGCAGCGGAAGGGGCGTTACCCGAGACGCTGCAGCAGGACCTGACGGCCGCGGAACGCAAACGGGCGGCCGCCTCGCCGACCGCCGCCTGGGCGATGGTCCGTGAAGGAGGCGATCCGCAGACGGGCCGCCGGCTCTTCTTCACCAAGACCCAATTCTCCTGCGTTCGTTGCCATCGCGTGAACGGAACCGGCGGGCAGGTCGGCCCCGATCTTTCCGCGGTCGGGCGGCAGCGCGACCGCCAGTATTTATTGGAATCGATTGCGATGCCCGATGCGGCGATCGCCAAAGGATTCGAAACGGCGGTGATCGCCGATGATCTGGGCACGATCCATACCGGGATCGTGAAGCGGGAAACCGACGAGGAGATCGAATTGATCGATGCGGACGGAAAACGCAAGGTCGTGTTCAAAGAGGCGATCATCGATCGCAAGCAAGGCAAGTCCGCCATGCCCGCGGACTTGGTAAAATTGATGTCTCTGCGGGAATTCCGCGACCTGGTCGCCTATCTGGCCAGCTTGAACGCTGCCGATCCGGCCGCGTCGCAGGAAGCCCACGGGGAGCGATAGTCGCAGGAAGCCCCGCGGCGGGGTGGCCCTTTGCCTGCCCGCCGCTCCCCACCCGATTTGCTCGTTGAGGAGAATGGCTGTGATCCAGTCCCCGTTGCTGCGGTTTCCGACTTGCTCTGCCGATCGTTGGACGTGCCGGTTAGGGGCGAGCTTGCTGATGTTCTCCCTTGTCGGCTGTCAGCCCGAATCGATCGAGGAGCCGGTGGCGCAAGACGCTGTGGAAGGTCGGCAGGTGGAAGGCTCGCTCGTGGAAGGCTCGCTCGTGGAAGCGGAACCGACCGCGGCCTCCACGCCCGCGGTGCCGGTCGCCCCCGCCGACGATCCTGCGGCCGCGCAGGAACCGATGCTGCCCACCGACTCTGTCTCCAAGGAACCGAAAATGTCCGACGCCGAATCTGCCGCCTCCTCGTCGACCCGCTACAACCAGCTGACCGATTTTGAACGGTACGTCTTGCTGGAAAAAGGCACCGAACGGGCAGGCACGGGCGAGTACACCAGCCTGAAGGACCCCGGGACGTACGTTTGCAAACGTTGCAATGCGCCGCTGTACGAATCGACCGACAAGTTCGAAAGCCACTGCGGTTGGCCGAGCTTCGATGATGAAATCGAAGGTGCGGTTCGTCGTCACACCGATGCGGATGGTTATCGCGTCGAGATCGTCTGTGCGAACTGCGGCGGTCACCTGGGGCACGTGTTCGAAGGGGAAGGCTTTACCGAAAAGAACACACGGCACTGCGTCAATTCGGTCTCGATGCGGTTCGTTCCGAAAGGGGAAGACCTGCCTCCCGTCATCAAACCCGCGGAATAAGTCGATGGGCGTCAAAATCGCCGCGGTCTACGAGGGAGACTTGCACTGTCGGGCCGAGCATCTCCCCAGCGGCACCGCATTGGTCACCGACGCGCCGGTCGACAATGGGGGGCAGGGGCAGTCCTTCTCGCCGACCGATCTGGTGGCGACCGCGCTGGGCAATTGCGTGATGACAATCATCGCATTGGTTAGCGAGCGTCACGGGCTTGATCTCCAGGGGATGCGGGTGGAGGTGACCAAAGAGATGCGGAGCCAGCCGACGCGGCGGATCGCCTCGCTGGCAACCGAGGTATCGATTCCCGCCGCCGCCGTCCCGGGTTCAGAAGACCGAGAGCGGCTGGAGCGTGCTGCGCGGCACTGCCCTGTGCACGCGAGCTTGCATCCCGACGTCTCGGCCCCGATCACCTTTCGCTACGAGCCCGCCGATGGGGATCGATCACGGTAAGGCCCGCCGTCAGGCCGACCTGCGAATCGATCAGGAAATTGCCGTGCCGCGCCACCGTTTCCTCCCTCGTTAAACCTTCCAGGATCACCGCCCGCTCTTCTGCCAGCGGGCCGATCGCAACGCGGCGGAGGACAAACTCGCCGGGAGAAGATTCCACAAAGACCGCGTGCGCGTCGCCGGCCAGCAGGATCGCATCGCGAGGGACCGAGATCACCGGCGGGTCGGGCATCGGCGTTTCGGAAAAACCGAGCTGGCTGGTCGGGATCAGTTCCATGTCGCACAAGGGGCATCGCCCCGGTGCGTCGCGAATCACCTGCGGGTGCATCGGGCTGATGTACTTGCCAGCCAAGTCTGGATCGTAAAGCTGTTCGCGCGGCGTGGTCGCGATCTCCAGGCGGGCGTGCGCCAAGTCGCCGGGGCGGAGTTGTCCGTCTGGGTTGAGCAGCTCGACGCGGACCGGAACCGTCCGCGTCTCCGCCGCCACGGTGGGTCCGATGAAGCCGACGCGGCCGATCAAGACCGCTTCGGGTAGTCCCTGAACTTCGGCCTCGACCTGCTGGCCAAAGCGGAGCCGCGCTGCTTGCTGAGGAGGCAGTTCCAGCATCAACCAAACCGTCGCCAGGTCGGCGATCCGATAGATCGCCTCGCCCCGCTGCAGGTAATCGCCTTCGACGGCATGCTTGGCGATCACGGTGCCGGTCAAGGGGGATCGGATCCGGACCCGCCGCGTCGCCTGGCGACGTTGCTGAAGCTCGTCGACTTGGTCTTCGCTCAAGCCGAGTTCCAACAGATTCTGTTCGGCGAGTTCCAGGAAGCGTTCCCCGCCTCCCAGCCGGTTCAGCCCGTCGCTGTTTAAGGCGGTCAGGTATTCGACCTGGGCGGAATAGAGCTGCGGACTGTAGATCAGGGCCAGGTCGTCGCCCTCGCTGACCGGGACTCCCACGTAATCGGCATACAGTTCTTCCAAGCGGCCGGCCACGTCGGCCGACAGGGTGGCGACGCGGCTCTCATCCACCTCGATCTCGCCGATGCTGCGAATCACCTCGGTCAGCGGTCCTGCCTTCGCGGTCGCGGTTTGGATGTTGCCGAGCCGGCGGATGGCGTTGTGCGAGAAAGCCGCCTCGGCTGTTTCGCGGCTTTCCTCCAGCGGGACCAGCCGCATCCCGCAGATCGGACAGTTGCCCGGTTCGGGCTGCCGGATCTGCGGATGCATGGGGCAGGTGAAAGGCGTCGCCACGGTCAAGCGTTCCTCGCTCGCCACCGTCTCCGATTCCGCCGTAGGCTCCGATCCCCAGGGGAGTCGTTGGAGCAAGCCGATCAAGGCGATCAGGCAGGCCGCAAGCAGGGCGAAGCCGAGGAAACGAAGGGCGCGCGACGCGAATCCATCAGGTTGCGCCAACATCCCCGCCAACCGCGCACGCCAGGAACGTCGCGGGGTCGTGCCCGTTTCTGGCGAGTGCGGCGGTTGAGCGGGGGGAGTAGGCATGCGTTCCTCCACGGGACGTTACGCGTCCGACGCTTGCGGAGCGGTCGCTTCGGCAGCTTCGGTCTCGCGGTCGCCCTGATCCATCTCACCATGGTCCGCGTGATCCGGATCGCTGTGATCCTGGTCCGCGTGATCCTGGTCGCCGTGGCTCGTGGCAGAGCCGTCCTTTTTAACGGCGGCGAACTTTTCTGCCTTTTCTTCGGCCGACAGTTTGGCCCATTTCTGAGGGCAACCATCGCAGCAGAAGCCGATCGTCTGGCCTTTGTATTCGGCCGTCAGCTCCGGCGACGGCTCGCCTCCCATGATCGGGCATTCCGTGTTGGCGAAGCTGACCGAGGTCGCCTCCGTCTCGGGCGTAGCGGTCGGTTCCACGGGAGCCTCCTCCTGGGGCTGGCAGCCGACCAACACGATCAGGAAGCCGATGGTCATCAGCGAGGCAAATGAGGTTAAAGCAAAACGCATAAAAAAATTCCTTCACAAAAAATAACGCAGAAAGAGCGACTCGTTCCCCGCAAACCTCTCCCGTCAACGGACGGCACCCAAGCAGTAACGGGGTGGAAGACGGCCAGCGAGGCTGCCAAGCAGCAGGCTCCTGAGAGCGGCGGAACGAGCCCACACACTAATCTCGAAAATCTCGAAGCGATGACCGGAGGCGCGGGTGCGTCCGGCCCGGCGGACCTACAACCGCCAGACGCCGAAATGCCGTTGCGAGAAGTGGGGCAGGCTCCGCGCGAAGGAGCTCGCGGGGAAGACGCGTTGCCCCGAGCCCAATGAGAGATGCGCGGGCACGATCCCGGCGATCGGCAGCGGCAGACGCTGCGACTCGCTGGTGCTGCCGCGTGACCTCTCGCTTTCATGCGGAATCGGCTGCGGGGAGACGCAGGGACAGGGGACCGTCGTGACCTTCCGCGGGCCATCTGCCGATTGTTCGGCGTGCGCCGATCGCGTCGTGTTTGCGGTGGGGCGCCGTCCTGAGCTGGTTGCCACCGAGGGAGCGTCTTCCAAACCGACTTGCCCGCGGGACGTTGGCGTGGCCTGGGGCGCTCGGCAGCCACAGGCTGACTCGGCAGCCCGCTGGCGGCAGCAGCAGCCGGTCGTCGCTGGCGCCTGCCCACCGCATCCGCTCGCGTCGCCCACCCACGCCGCCGACAGCCCCCACGTAGGTTGGACCAGCAGTGCGGCGGTCAGCAGCAAGCGAGTCAGGAGCGGGGTCACGGCGGGGAGCCTCATGGTGACGCGTGCAGAAACGAAGGGAAAGGGTAGGGTAAGACGGCTCGCAGGTCCTTCCAGTCTAGGCAGTGACCCCGGTCGGGACCAGCAGTCCGCGCCGCCTGCCTCCGCGTTATCCGCGCGCCGAGCACTGGTGACTACACAATCCAGCGGAGCACAGACACCCCCTCCCAGGGGGCATGGAGTCTTCGGGGGGGGTGTTGAGTTCCTATAGTGGGTGTCCAGGCAGGGCACCGTCGGTGATTGGCCCAAGGGTTGCACCGCTGCCGCGGCGACGGTCGCCAAGCGACCGCACTGCCCCCCTGGCGACCCTCTTATCCTGGCATCGGACGGGATCGCCCGCCCTCGCGGCGAGCCGTGCACGCGAGTCATCGCAGGCATCCAACCAATGCATTGGATGAATTGTCGGTCGCGACCCATACTTGATGAAAGTGTCCGTGCTTCGGGGCACGTTGGACCACACCCTCAATCCAAGGAACCAAGATGATCTCAATCAATCGCATCGCGCCCGTCGTGATGAGCTTGGCGGTGCTCGGCTGCACCGCGGCGCTGCGGGCCGAGGAGCCGCAACCGACGAGCGAGTCGGCCAAGAAGATGGACCCCAGCCAGTGCCCCGTCATCGGCGGCACTCACCGGCCTCCGGGAGAACGGCCAACCGCCGCCGGAGCCTATTCGATCGGCGACTGGTGGCCGACCGACTTGAACCTTCGCATCCTGCACCAGAACGCCCCCATGGGCAATCCGCTGGGGGACGACTTTGATTACGCCGAAGCGTTCCAGGAACTCGATTTGGCGGCGGTGAAGCGAGATATCAAAGAATTGATGACGACGTCCCAGGCATGGTGGCCGGCCGACTACGGCCATTACGGCCCCTTCTTCATCCGCATGGCCTGGCACAGCGCTGGTACTTACCGCGTCGCCGACGGGCGGGGTGGCGCGTCCGATGGCACGCAACGATTTGCCCCGCTGAACAGCTGGCCTGACAATGCGAATCTGGACAAGGCCCGCCGCCTTCTCTGGCCGATCAAGCAGAAGTATGGTCGCAAACTTTCCTGGGCCGATCTGATGATCCTGACGGGAAATTGCGCCCTCGAATCGATGGGCTTTGAAACCTTTGGTTTTGCCGGAGGCCGGGAAGACGTCTGGGAACCGCAGGAGGACGTCTACTGGGGTCCGGAGAGCAAGTGGCTTGGGGGAGAACGCTACAAGGGGGGCCGGAAGATCGAAGGCCCGCTCGGCGCCACCGAAATGGGATTGATCTACGTCAATCCGCAGGGTCCCAAGGGGAAACCCGATCCGGTAGCCGCCGCGAGCGCGATTCGAGAAACGTTTGCCCGGATGGCGATGAACGACGAAGAGACCGTCGCCTTGATCGCCGGTGGACACACGTTCGGAAAAACTCACGGCGCTGCCGACCCCAGTGAATATGTCAGCCCCGAACCAGAAGCCGCCCCCATCGAAGCGCAAGGCCTCGGCTGGAAGAATAGCTACGGAAAGGGCAAGGCCGGCGACACGATCACCAGTGGCTTGGAAGGAGCTTGGACGTCGACCCCAACCGAATGGTCGATGGGCTACTTTGAAAACCTCTTCGGCTACGAATGGGAACGGACCAAGAGTCCCGCCGGGGCGTGGCAATGGACGCCCAAATCCGAAGCCGCCGAAGGGACTGTGCCCGATGCGCACGATCCCTCCAAGACGCACGCCCCGATGATGTTCACCACCGACATCGCGTTGAAAGAGGATCCGGCGTATCGAAAGATCTCTCAACGCTTTTCCGAGAACCCGCAGGAATTCGAAGAGGCGTTTGCCAAAGCCTGGTACAAACTGACCCATCGTGACATGGGTCCTGTCTCGCGGTGCCTGGGCCCCTTGGTCGCCGAGCCCCAATTGTGGCAAGATCCTGTCCCACCCGTCGAGCACGAATTGATCGATGATCAGGACATCGCGGAACTCAAAACGCAGCTGCTCGATTCCGGCCTGTCGAATTCCCAACTGGTCTCCACCGCCTGGGCCTCGGCCTCGACGTTCCGAGGATCCGATAATCGCGGCGGAGCCAACGGAGCACGTATTCGCCTGGCCCCGCAGAAGGATTGGGACGCCAACCAGCCCGAGGAACTTGCCGGGGTGTTGTCAGAACTGGAGAAGATCCAGCAGTCGTTCAACGATGCCCAAACGGGCGACAAGCAAGTCTCGCTTGCCGACCTGATCGTCTTGGGGGGGGCTGCTGCCGTCGAGCAGGCCGCCGCGAAGGCGGGGCACGACGTCGAGGTTCCGTTCACGCCTGGCCGTACCGATGCGACGCAGGAGATGACCGACGTGGAAGCCTTCGCCCCGCTGGAACCGGTCGCCGATGGCTTCCGCAATTACTTCGGCAACAAGCACGACCGCCCGGCGGAAGAATTATTGGTCGATCGCGCCAATTTGCTGACCCTGACCGCTCCCGAAATGACGGTGTTGGTCGGTGGCATGCGGGTGATGGAAACCAATGTGGGCTACCCGCAGCTCGGTCGCTTCACGGATCGGCCCGGCAAGCTGACGAACGATTTCTTTGTGAACTTGCTCGACATGAGCACGGAGTGGAAAAAGTCGCCGGTTTGCGAACACTTTTTCGAGGGTCGAGATCGGGAAACGGGCGAAGTCAAATGGATGGGCTCGCGCGTCGACCTCGTGTTCGGCTCCGATTCGCAGCTCCGTGCGATCGCCGAAGCGTATGCCAGCGACGACGGGGAAGCGAAGTTCGTCCACGACTTCGTGGCGGCCTGGGACAAAGTGATGAAACTCGATCGCTTTGACCTCGATCCCTCCGCCCGCAGTGGCGCTTGGACGGCGAGCACGGCGGGACGATAGGAATCTTGCCGCAACAGCGGCGGCTTGTCGCCAACGTTGCCCCTGGCCTTTTTCCCCGGAAAGGGGCCAGGGAGTCGGGCGAACCGACCGGTTGGACTGGTCAATCGCTGTCCGCTGGTTTGTCAGCGGTCTCTTCCTGGTCGTTCGATTCGCCGTTGACGGTCGCCGCATAGAAACGGATGCCCGGAGCGAAGATTCCCAGCACCGCGGGAACCAGGCTCATTCCCAGGATCAGCAGCCAACCCGAGCGGCCGGGAGCAGCGGTCTGCAGCGCAGAAGCGAGCGGGGACCAGTAGACGGCGAGCAGCAACAGGCTGATGCACAGCAGCAAAGCGCCGCCCATCCAGGGATTGGTGACCACGTCGTTGTTCCAGAGGCGGGAGCCGCGATCGCGGAGATTCAGCGGAAACCACAGCTTGGAAAAGCCGAGTGTCAGGAACGAGACCGTGATCGAGCTGCGCTCATCAAAGCCGAGCCAGTGCAAAGCCAGGAGCAAGCTCGTGAGCACACAGCTGAAAATCACCACGCTCCAGCCGCTGATCGCCAACCAATGATGGCGGGTCAGCACCGATTCGTCCGACGCCCGCGGCGGGTACCGCATCACGTTCCCGCTGCCCGCCCCGATCCCCAACGCCAAGGCGGGGAACACGTCGGTCAACACATTGAGAAACAAGATCTGCAAAGGACGCAACGGGATCGGCAGCATCGCGAGCGAGGCGACGGTGACGGCGAGGATTTCCGCGAGGTTCGTGCACAGCATGAAGATCACCGATTTGCGAATGTTCGCAAAAATGATCCTTCCTTGCCGGACCGCGGCCACGATCGAATCGAACTTATCGTCGCGGAGGACCATGTCGGCCATCTGCTTGGCGGCGTCGGTACCCCGTTGCCCCATCGCCACACCGATGTCGGCCTGCCGGAGGGCGGGGGCGTCGTTGACGCCGTCGCCGGTCATCGCCACGATCAGCCCGCTGTCTTGGTAGAGTTTGACGAGCCGTAATTTCTGTTCCGGGGTGACACGAGCGAAGATGGCGGCCTTGAGCAAATGTTGGCGTTCTTCATCGCCCAGCGTTTCCGGTTCGGAGATCTCACTGCCGTGGACGGCCGATTCGCGGTTGGACAGCCCCACGCGTTGTCCGATCGCCTGGCCGGTGTCGGGCCGGTCGCCCGTCAGCATGACCGCGCGGATGCCCGCCTGCTGGCATTCTTCGATCGCTTCGCGGACGTCCTCGCGGGGCGGGTCAACCATCCCCACCAAGCCGACGAAGCGGAGATGGTCGTAAGGGTCTTCCGTTTCCTGCTCGACCTCCTTATCAGCCATCGCCAGCAACCGCAGGCCCTCTTTGGCTAAACCATTGGAACGTTCCAGCCAGCTTTCCCGCTCGTCCGCTTCCCAGCCGCGACTCCCTTCCTGGGTGCCGATTCGATCGCAACGTTCGAGCACCGCTTCCGGAGAGCCCTTCACGGCGACCAGCAGCTTTCCCTCGTGTTGGTGGTAGGTCGCCATCATCATTGTCTCGGGATCGAAGGAGACCTCTTTTTCCTCCGGCATCTCTTGCAGGAGGCGATCGCGGTCGAGTTCGAACCGGCGTCCCGCTTCCAGCAGCGCGACTTCGGTCGGATCGCCGGAACTCTCTGCTTTCCCTTCGCTCTCTTGTTCCGCCTCGGTGTTGAGGACGGCGTTGTTACAGAGCACCCCGATGTGCAGCAGGCGGTCGAACAGCGGATCGTCGTCGGCCCCGGGAGGTGCGTCTGCATCCTCGATCGTATAGTCGCCGTCGGGTGTCACCACCTCTTGGACGGTCATGCGATTTTGCGTCAGCGTCCCGGTCTTATCGGTGAAGATCACCCGGGTTGCCCCCAACGTTTCCACGGCGGTCAGCCGATTGATCAACGCGTTGCGTTTGGACATCAACCACATGCCCCGGGCGAGGGCGATCGTGGCGACGATGGGCAGGCCTTCGGGGACGGCGGCGACGCCCAAGGCGATCGCGGTCTCGATCATCAGCACGGTTTCGCGGCCGACGGCGAGCCCGGCGATGGCCACCAAGGCGGCGACGCTGAGGGTTAACCAGACGAGCCGTTGTCCCAGCTGATCAAGTTTTTGCTGCATCGGCGTCTCCCGCGATTCAGCCCCCGCGGCGAGATCGGCGATGTGCCCCAGTTCGGTCGACATCCCGGTGGCGTTCACCACCGCTTCGCCTTCGCCCTCAACGACCGACGTGCCCTTGTAGAGCATGCAGGTCCGTTCGGCCAAGGGCGTCTCTTCGTCGACCGCGGCTGCCTGCTTATTCACCGGGACCGATTCGCCCGTCAGCGCCGCTTCGTTGACGCGCAGTTGCTGACCCTCCAGCAAGCGGGCATCGGCGGGCACCAATTGCTCTCCGCCGAGCAGCAGGATGTCGCCGGGAACGAGTTCTTCGGCAGGGATCTCTTGGACTTCGCCGCCGCGGCGGACACGCACCGATTGCTGGCCCAGGTCCCGCAGGGCCTCCATCGAGCGGACCGCTTTCCATTCGCTAAAGAATCCGATCAGCGTGTTGACCACCGTCACCGCGACCAACGCGATCCCTTCCGGCAGACGCCCCGTGGCGAACGCGACCACCGCGGCGATGACCAGGATCCAGATGACGATACTTTTAAACTGGGCGATCAGCAGCCGCCAAACGCTGCGCCGCTGAGCTTCACGCAGTTCATTGCGGCCGTAAGATTCTTGCAATTGGTTGACCCGATCCCCGGTCAACCCCTGGTCGGGATCGACTTCCCAGTGATCAAGGACCGTTTCCGGGTCATGGGTGTATGGGAGCAAAGAATCGTTGTCCACGGTCGTCCTTCATCGGTGAGAATGCGTCGTGGGGCCGCCTGATCTCCGCCCGACGACAGGGTCCGCCCGAGGACAGGGATCGCCGGGGCGTTTGCAGCGGAGACGGTGCGGTCACGAGAGGAACTCGGAGAGGCAAGCGTAGAGACTTGCCATCGCTTCGCGACAGGGAATCGGTTAATCGACCACGTTGACCGGCGCATCGTTGATAAACGTGGTAATGTTTTCCAGAGTCGTGTCGAGGATCCGTCGCACCGCCTCGCGCGTGTTGAACGCGCTGTGCGGCGTCACGATCACATTGCGGAGATGGACGAGCACATGATTGGCGAGGAGGGTGCCCAGTTCATGCCGTTCTTCGTAGACGGACCGCAGCAGTTCGGCCTCTTCGCGGATCACCGGTTCTTCGGGCAGCACATCGAGTCCGGCGGCCGATAGTTTTTGTTCGGCCAGGGCCCGTACCAGGGCTTTGCTGTCGACGACGTCCCCGCGGGCGGTGTTGATCAAGACCGCCCCCTCTTTCATCTGGTCGAACTCGTCCCAACCGATCAAGTGCTGTGTTTTCTTACTAGCAGGAACGTGCAGACTGATCACATCGCTGTTGGCCAGCAATTCCTGCATGGGCACGTAACGGAACCCGAGTTGCTCCGCAGCTTCTTCTTGCGGGGCCAGATCGTAGGCCAGCACGTCCATCGCGAAACCTCGGCTGATCCGGATGGTCTCCAGACCGATGTCGCCGGTGCCGATGATCCCCATCGTTTTCCCTTGCAGGTCAAAACCTTGCAAGCCTTTCGGAGAGAAGTCTCCCTTCCGGGTGCGGTCGACCGCTTCCTCCAGTCGATGACTGATCATCAACAGCAGGGCAAACACATGCTCGGCGACGGTATGGGCTCCATAGCTGGGGACATTACAAACCGTGATCCCTCGCGCCCGGCAGGTCTCCAGCGGGATATGGTCGAATCCGGTGGAGCGGGTCGCGATCAGTTTGAGATGCTTTAGCTGTTCCAGGATCGCTTCGGAAAACTTGGAATAGATGAATCCAGAAACGATGTCGGCATCGTGATAGGTCGCTGCATTGCTGAGGGAGAGCGGCTTCGCTTCCAGCACCAATTCGTGCTCGGTGCGCAGCGATTCGAAGACTTCTCGTTCCCAGTCTTCGATGTCGAAGATAACAATCTTCATCAGGGTTCCTGGTGGGAGGCAAGGGAGGCCGTGGCGGCTTACTGGAGCGCGACCGGTTGCTGGGTGAGATGCTCGATCACGGTCAGGACGCTGTCGGGATTCAGCGAGATCGAATCGATTCCGCTCTCGACGAGGAACTGCGCAAAGTCGGGATAATCGCTGGGGGCTTGGCCACAGATGCCGACTTTGCATCCTTTGGCGTGGGCTTTCTCGATCACCTGGGTAATCGCAGTCTTGACCGCCTCATCGCGTTCGTCGAACAAGGCCTTCAATTCGCTCGAATCGCGATCGACCCCCAGGATCAACTGGGTCAGATCGTTGCTGCCGATCGAGAAGCCGTCAAAACGTTCGGCGAACTGGTCGGCGAGAAAGACATTCGAAGGGATCTCGCACATCATGTACACCTGCAGTTTCGCTTCGCCCCGCACGAGTCCATTTTCGGCGAGTACGCTCAACACGTGATCGGCTTCCTTGGGGGAACGCACGAAGGGCAGCATCACGATGATGTTATCGAGTCCAATCTGTTCGCGTGCCCGCTTGACCGCGCGGCATTCCAGGGCGAACCCATCGCGGTAGTGGTCGCTATAGTAACGCGAGGCTCCGCGGAAGCCCAGCATCGGATTTTCCTCCTGCGGTTCAAACTGTTTGCCCCCGATCAGCTGGGCATACTCGTTGGTCTTGAAATCGCTCATCCGAACCACCACATCGCGCGGGTACTGCGAGGCCGCGATGGCGGCGATGCCGCGGGCCAGTTCCGAGACAAAGTACTCGGTCTTTTCTTCGTAGCCGCGGGTCAACCGCAAGATTTCCTGTTTGGCCTGCTTGTCTTCGAGCTGATCGAAGCGGGTGAGCGCCAGGGGGTGGATCTTGATCGCGCTGTTGATGATGAATTCCATGCGGGCCAAGCCGATCCCATCGGCGGGGAGCCGCCACCAGCGGAGGGCCGCCCCCGGGTTGGCGATGTTCATCATGATCTGGACCGGGGGTTCGGCAAGGCCTTCGAGGTCCAGGGCTTTCGCTTCGAAATCGAGCCGACCTTCATAGACGATGCCTTCTTCTCCTTCGGCACAAGAGATCGTGACCTCCTGGTCGTCCTCCAGCTGTTGCGTGGCGTCGCCCGTCCCCACGATGGCGGCGAGCCCGAGCTCACGGCTCACGATGGCGGCGTGGCTGGTCCGACCTCCATGGTCGGTGACGATCGCCGAAGCCCGCTTCATGATCGGCCCCCAATCGGGATCGGTCCGTTCGGTGACCAACACCGCGCCGTCTTCGAACTGGTCGATCTGACCGGCGTCGTGGAGGACACAGACCTTGCCGGTGGCGATCGCCTGACCGACCGCCAGGCCGCGGACCAGCGGGGTGCCTTTTTCGAGCAGCCGGTAAGTCTTGAGGGTGGCGGCCTGCTGGCGTGACTGGACCGTTTCCGGACGGGCCTGCACGATAAACAGCTCGCCCGTCTCGCCATCTTTGGCCCACTCCATATCCATCGGCTTCTGGTAGTGCTTTTCGATCACGGCGGCCCAGCGGGAGAGCTGCAGGATTTCCGCATCGTCGAGGACAAACTGATTCCGTCGTTTCTTCGGCGTGCGGACATTCTTGGTCGTGTGGTTGCCCCCGCTGGCATAGACCATCGTCTTTTCTTTGGCACCGAGCGACCGTTCGATGATCGGCGTGAGCTCCGGATTGTCGAGCAGCGGTTTGAACACGCGGTATTCGTCGGGGGTGACGGCCCCCTGCACGATGTTCTCTCCCAGGCCCCAGGTGGCATCGATCAGGACGACATCGGGAAAGCCCGATTCGGTGTCGAGCGAGAACATCACGCCGGCCCCCGCCTCGTCGGCCCGCACCATTTTCTGGATGCCGACCGACAGGGCGAGTTCGAGGTGATCAAAGCCATTGCGTTCGCGGTAATTGATCGCCCGATCGGTAAACAGCGAGGCATAGCACTTGCGGCAGGCGTCCAACAGTTCGGATTCCCCGACGATGTTGAGGTAGGTTTCCTGCTGCCCGGCAAAGCTGGCTTCGGGAAGATCTTCCGCCGTGGCGCTGCTGCGGACCGCGACCGCGATCTCCTCCTGGCCGTCGCGGGCCGAGAGCTCGCGGTAGGCCCGCCGAATCGCCTCGGCGATCGCCGGCGGGAACGCGCCGCCCCGCAGCATCCGCCGGATCGCTTGCCCCGTCTGATGCAGCGAACGCTCGCCTTGCTGCATCGCCGCGAGTTTTTGCTGCAGGCGTTCTTCCAGGTCGTTGGCCCGGAGGTATTCGCGATACGCTTCCGCGGTGGTCGCGAAGCCCCCGGGGACCCGCACGCCATCGGCCTGCAGCGACTGCAACATTTCTCCCAGGGAGGCATTCTTGCCGCCCACGACGTGGACGTCCTGGTTGGTCAACGTCTCCAGGAAACGGACGTAATCTTCGGCCGGCCGGGTCTCGGCCTGAGACGACCGTTCCATTGGCTTTGCTTCGGTACCCATGGCTGTGCGCTCCCGCATGTGTAGGCAAGACGCCTCGACAGGGTCGGCGTCGTGTCCACCCTTCCCCCCAGGCGTTCTTTGAGCATACCGCCTCTGCAATCGCCATGCCGCGGTTCCGCTGCGTCGCCGCTTCCGCGGACTGGGTGGCCCGGCAGGCTGCCTACTGCCCCGGCGGCTCCGCCGCGTCCGGGATCGCCTCCGCCGATTCCTCGGCCGGGGCCTCCGGCAGTTCCCCGGTGGGCATCCCTTCGGTGCCGTGCAATTGCCAGTCGCGATCGAGCGCCTCGGCTTCCAGCGGTGCCAGGCGGGGAAGGTTGCCCGGGCCGGGACGCTGCGAGGGGGGCAATTCGGCGATCAGCAGGGCCTGATCGAGCGGGTCGAGGCCCAGGGCGATTTGCATCTGGACCAGGGCGGCGAACCAATTCCGTTGGGCGTCGACCAGCTTGATCTCGGTCTCGTTGACTTTGGTTTCCAGCAGGTTCAAGTAGATCAAGTCGATTTTCCCGCGTTCGAACGCAAACCGATACCGTTCCAGGGTTTCGATGGCCGCCCGCAGCGAGGCTTCGGTTTGATCCACAATTTGGGCCGCCAAGCGGAGGGAATTGTGGGCCGTCAGCAATTCGGTGCCAATCTTGTCGCGTTGCAGACGGAGTTTGTCGTTCAGCTGGGCAATTTTGGCCGAGGTCGCGCGTTGTTTGCCGCGCGCTTTGCGTCGCTGGATGGGCAATTGGCTTTCCAGCCCCACGATCAACCGCATCTCCCCTTTGTCGTCGGTACTCGAGGCGGGGGAGCCGACATCTTGCGAGGCTTCCGCGATCAAGTCGAAGCGGGGGAGACGATTATTCGTGGCCAATTGCCGGTCGAGTTCGACTTGGCGGCGTTCGATCTGCAGCAACCGCGGTTCGGGCCGTCGCCGGAGCGCCTGTTGCAGGTCGTCGGTGAACTCGCTTTCCGGCAGCGGTTCGATCACGGGAAAGCGTTTCGGCAACCAAGCGTCCTGGGGCACGAGCGGTTGACCGCTTCGATCGCGCAGGAACAGCGACAACTTGAAGGCGGTGGCCCGGTATTTTTGTTCCGTCTCGAGCAGCTTGCCCCGTCGCTCGGCGATCAACTGCTGGTTGAGCAGCAGGTCGATTTCGGCAAACTTGCCCGCCTGCACGCCCGCTTCGTACTGTTCCCCGCGGGTTTCGGCGAGGGCGAGCAGTTCCCGTTGGGCTTGGAGGACGCCGCCGGCGGCCACCCAGCCCCAATAGGCGGAGACGGCATCGGCGGCCGTCTCCAGGATCGCTTGTTGGATTTTGGGTTCGACCGCCCGACGCGACAACGAAGCTTGGAAGACCGCGACCCGCTGCGGATCGATCGCCCGCCCTTGCAGCAACGGCAGGCTGAACCCGAGTTTGAACTCGCCCCCTTTCTCGGTTTCCCGTTCCTTGTACCAGGGTTGAAAATCGCCCCGGCCGATGCGGTAGCCGGCCGACACATAACCGCCCCACCAAGTCTGCCGGGCCACCCCGATCCCGTGCCGGTAGTTCTCGTAGAAGCCGGTCGGCTCGGAGAGGGCGTAGCCTTCCAGTTTCGTGTCGTAGCTGCCGAAGGCTGCCAGCAAATCGCCCGCCGCGACTTGCGATTCGCGGCGGGTGGCCAGGATTTGCGGATAAGCGCGGTACAGGCTGGCGATCACATCGGCCAACGTCAGCGTTTCCGCGGTGTCGACCGTGCTTCCGCCTCGAGGAATCATTTCCGGAGCAGGCAAACCATAACGGTCGCGGGCGGGCTCGGCCGCCGGCGGCGGCAGTTCGGGCGGCGCTGCTTGCACGGTTTGCGCCTGCACCGCAGGCGCCAGAACGCCCAGCAGGAGGCTGCCCCCCAGTGCCAGGATCGCGAGCCATGGCCAGGCCGCTCGGCGGTCCCCCCGGAGGCTGCGGGATCCTCCCCCGGCGATCACGTCACGTCGCCCGAAACGGGCCAGCCGCTGCGTGGGTGAGGGACGATCAGCGAGGATTTTTGACGGCATGGGGAGGGTTCCAGGCGGTTCTCCTAACAGGCCCACCGCAGGATCGCAGCGCGCACTTCTTTGCCTGGTATCGGTTGTTCCGGCGCGGTTCTTTTCCCTAAAGGCGCGGTTCTTTTCCCTCAAGGCGAGGTTCTTTTCTCGGGTGGAACGTCCGCGGCAAAAGTTGGGGGCGGGGGGTCAGCCGGGAACCGGGAATTGCGTGAGCGTTCGCAGCAACGCGCGGCTCGCCTCGACCTCTTCGCTGACCACGGCGTTCGCCCCCGCCCGCCGCAATTTTTCAGCGTTGGCCCGATAGCGGCAGCGGACCACGATGACGCCTTCGGGATTGAGCCCCCGGACCGTCCGCACAATCCGCAGGGCAACTTTGTCGTCGGGCACGCAGATCGCGACCAAGGCGGCCTGGTCGGTGTGGGAAAGCCGTAGCGGAAAGGGCTGCGTCGCGTCCCCGACCACCGTGCGAAACCCCTCCTGGGCAAAGGGATGCAGGTTCAGCGGGCTGAGATCGATCAGGCAGACGTCGCGGCCACTGGTTTCCAACTGGGACGTCAACTGCCGACCGATCGGGCCCGCCCCGATGACCGTCGCCCGGCTGCCTTGGATGGCGGCCGGCAGCGGCCCGGTTTCGCCGGCGGGCGTACCGCCGGCCGGTTGGCTCCAACGCAGGCCCAGTTTGAGCAGCAAGGGGGTGAGGATCAGCGAGCCGACCGCGATCGCGACCATGCGTTGGTAATCTTCTTTGGCGATCACGCCCGCTTCCCACCCGAGCAGCACCAGCACGAAGGCGAATTCGCCGACGTGCGCGAGCCCCAGCCCGGTGCCGAGGGCGGGACGCCAGCCGAGACCGGTCAGCCGCAACGCGTGGGTGGCGGCGAAGGCCTTGATCGCGATCATCCCTAGCAAGCCGCCGATCATCAGCCCCGGTTCACGCCACAGCAAGGTGGGGTCAAAGATCAGGCCGAGGCTGACAAAAAAAATGGCCGCGAACGTTTCGCGGAAGGGGAGGACGAGGGCGTCGATCTGCTTGGTCCAACGGTTCCCGTTGAAAATCATGCCGGCGGCAAAA
>CAYNVI010000013.1:0-20779 GCA_964400585.1 uncultured Pirellulaceae bacterium
GCCCCGCCCTCCAGATCGCCGAAGGGGTGACCGTCGACTTGCCGCCAGAGGTCCACGATCAACTCGATCAACGGACCAATCCCACCTGGCCGACCACCTGGTTCGCTCCCTACATCACCGGCATCGGGGCCTTCGCCGACGTCTACTCGGTGATGAACAACTGGGGCGCCAATCATTGCGTGATGAGCGGCGGCCACATCGGCGCGGATCTGATCTCGCTGGCGGCCCTGCTGCGGATCCCCGTCTACATGCACAACATCGAAGACGGCCGTCTCTTCCGGCCGAGCAGTTGGAACCTGTTTGGCACCCAAGCTCGCGAAGCCGCCGACTTCCGCGCTTGTGAGACGTTGGGCCCGCTGTACGGCTAGCCTTTTCGCCACCGCGGCGCGGTCCTTGAGATCAGCCGGGGATCGCGCAGCGCCCCCCGTATCGCGCGCGTCACCTCCGAGGCCGCAGGGATCGCAGAGACACCTCACGATCGGCACCATCGGCACGATCCCGCCGGCACCTCTGCTGCTCTCCCGGCCCGCCGGCCAAGGAACCGGACCGCCTCCCCCCGCTGAGCTAGCCTTCCCGAGAATACGGACGCTCTTTCCGTGTGATCTCACCCTTCCCGCGACGGTCAGGCATCGATTCCATGAGCGCAGTTTGGACTCCGGCGGCCCCGCGTGCGCTCGCCGCATCCGTCTCACCGGCGGCCGTCGCCCCGCCGCTCGGCAAACACATCCCAGCGCTCGACGGGATCCGCGGACTGGCGATCGTCGCGGTCACGCTCTATCGCTTCCGCGCGGCCGAGTTTGCCGAAGCGACGGGCAACGCCTGGCTCGCCAACTCCTTGGATCTCGGGCAGCGCGGCGTCGATCTGTTCTTCGTGCTCTCCGGGTTCTTGATCACCGGGATCCTGTTCGACGCCAAGCAGCAACCTCACTACTTCCGGAACTTCTACGCCCGCCGGTCGCTCCGCATTTTCCCGCTCTACTTTGGCGTGCTCGCCGCCGCGCTGGTGCTGCTGCCGGCGATCGTTTCCGGGACCACGCTGTTTGCCCAAGCCCGCGACCTGCAGGGCTGGCTCTGGCTGTATGGCACCAACCTGCTGATGGCGGGGCGGGGCGAATGGTGTTTCGGCGCATTTGACCACTTCTGGTCCCTGGCGATCGAGGAACATTTCTATCTCGTCTGGCCGCTGGTCATTTGCTTTTCCGCACGGACCACGGCGATGCGGATCTGCGCGACGGTTGCGGTCCTCTCGGGGCTCTCTCGGATCGGTTGGCTGGCCCTCGGCGGCAATGGCCCCGCTGCCAGCGTGTTCACTCTGTTCCATCTCGACGCCTTGTTGGTCGGTGCTTGGTTGGCCTTGGCGGCCCGCGGTCCCGGCGGACTGACGCGGCTTGTTCCCTGGTGCCGCCTGGCGCTGCTGGTCGGTCTGGTCGGGATCCTTCCCGAGCTCCTCTTGCAGAAACGGCTGCTCAGCATTCCCAGCTCGTTCTACGCCTGTTTCTTCGGGGCCCTGATCGTGCTCGTGCTCACCGCCGATCCGCGGGGGCGGTTGGCGCAGTTTTGGAACACCAAAAGCTTGCGGTGGTTCGGCAAGTACAGTTACGCGATGTACGTCTTCCAGCCGCTGCTGATCCCCCTGCTCGCCGGCTGGTGGAGCGTCGAAAGCCTCTCCGCGCAACTCGGCTCTCCCCTGGCGGCGCAGCTCGCCTACCTGGTTTTGATGTTTGCGGCGACAACCGCGGCGGCGGTCCTCAGCTGGCACCTTTACGAGAAGCACTTCCTCCGCTGGAAGCGTTACTTTGTCGCGGTCCCGGCGCGCGCTTAACCGGGCGGCGCTCCAAGGGTCGGCTGATGAACAAGGGTGAGCTGATGGAAAGGTGCCCTTGTAAGATTCCGCGGCTGTTCCGGGTTCTCTGCCGGAGCGGAAGGTGTAGAGCAACTGTCCTCAATTGCTCATTAGAACAGTTGGGACAACGGTTCTACAAAAAACCGCTGCTGACGACTGACAGGAAACCAGCGCGCCGTCGGCGGGTTACCGGGGGACAGAGGCGGCCGGACCAGGCGATGTTGGAATGGGTTTTGCACGCCGTTAGGGTTTTCACGAGGGCTTTGTTGCGATCAGCCGGAGAGCGTCATGTTGGGTGAGCGGGTGACCGCTAGGCCCCGGCTTTTTCGTGACGAGCCGGCGGGGCGCGGTGAAACCGCTGCCATCATCGATGGCTCGCATTGCTTGCCGCCCCCATCTCGATTTCACGTCCCGATTTTTCAGGAGATTCCCATGCCTGCTTTTACAATTCGGCAATGGCCGTGCACCCTGCTCGCGATCTGCCTGCTGGGTTTGACCACGCCGCTGGCGGCCCAGGACCCGGAACCGCCGGGGCTGGGTGAGCGGATCGGCAAGTCAGTCGATGCCGGACTCGACCGCTTAGGCGTGGAAATCCGCGAAGGCTGGGCTTCGCTCCGCCAGACCGTCGACCGGATGGGGATCCAAGGCCGCGTCTACGGACGTTTGCGGTGGGACAAACAACTGGCCGACGCGGAGCTCGAAGTCTATACCCAGGATGCCGATACGGTGCTTCTCCGGGGGACGGTCGCTAGCGCCGCGGCCAAGGAGAAGGCGATCGAGCTGGCAGGCGACACGATCGGCGTGACCCGTGTCACCGATGAATTGAAAATCGAACCGCCCGTCGCTCCGACACCGACCGAACGGTGAACCACCGCCAGCGTTCGCTGGATGCAGAAGCAGCGTTCGCTGGATGCAGAATGCGGCTGCGCCGAGGTGCCCCCCACGGCTGCGGCGTCACGGTGCGGGCCGCACGGCCGGGGGCATCGTGACAAAGTCACGCAGACGGCGTTGGATCAATTGGGCCCAGAGGCGATAGCCGTCGCGGTTCAGATGCAAACGGTCGGCGCGAAAAAGTTCGCTCCGGGGCTGCTTGGCGGCATCCAGATAATATGGCGCCGTGGGGATAAAGGTCATCCCCGGCTGCTCCAGACAAACCTCACGGAGCGCCGCGTTGACCGCTTGCGTCTCCGGCCAAACCTCCCAGCGGCGGGCCGACGGGGTGACCTCGATCACGAAAATCGCCGCGTCGGGCTGATGCTGCTGGGAGACCTCCACGATCGACCGCAGCCAGCCGGCAACCTGCTCCGGCGAATGATCGTGGGGAGATCCCGAGACGTCGTTGGCGACAAAGATCACGAGGGCGCGGTACCGGTGGGGCTGCAGCAAGCGGGGCGCGAAGACCGCCACGTCGGAGTACTTGGCCCCGCCATAGCCGCGCTGGATGGTGGGGAACGGCGCCATGTCGGCCGCCAGCGTTTCCCACAGCCGGATGCTACTGCTGCCGATCAACAGGATCGCGTTTTCCGGATCGGTTTCCGCCGCGTCGCGCGCTTCCAGCTTGGCGATCTCCCCCTCCCAGCGCTGCCGGGCTGCCGCCACCACGGCGGGATCGAGCGGATCGGAGGCGGCTGCGGGCTGCTTCCTCAAGGGCTCGTCGGCCGTCGCCAGCAAACAGGAGCCGCCCGAAATAGCGGCGAGCCAGGTAACGCTGATCAACAACCGCAAACCGCGAAGCATGAGAGACCTCCGGGAGGAAACAAGGAAAACCCGGTCCGTTATGATAGTGGCTGCTTGCCCGATCTGCTGGTGCGCTGCCGCGGATTTTCCTTTGCTCGCTTCGCGAACCGATCATGCCTGAAGTACGTTATCTCGGCCCTTACCGGATTGGAGACGAAGTCGGCAAGGGAGGGATGGGAACCGTCTTTCGCGGCGAACATGCCAAGACCGGCGAGGTGGTCGCGGTCAAACTGATCGCCGAGCAGGTCGCCGATTCGGAACAATTCCGGCGGCGGTTCGCGGGCGAGATCGAATCGCTCAAACGGGTCGACCACCCTCACATCGCCAAACTGATCGGTTACGGCGAAGAGAACGGGCGCCTTTTTTACGCCATGGAATTGGTCGAAGGGCCGACGCTGCGAGAACGGTTGATCGAGGAGAAGCGACTGAGCTGGCAAGAAACCCTGGAGATCGGCATTCAGGTTTCCTCCGCCCTGCAGCACGCCCACATCCTGGGGATCATCCATCGCGACTTGAAACCGGCCAACCTGCTGTTCGACCACGAAGGTCCGATCAAGCTGGTCGACTTCGGGATCAACAAGGCTTGGGACAGTTCGGCGACCGTCGCCGGTTCCGTCTTGGGGACCGCCGATTACATGGCCCCCGAGCAAGCGGGCGAGGGGGCGATCACCGTCCGCACCGACCTCTACGCCCTCGGTAGCGTCCTCTATGCCTGCCTGGTCGGGCGGCCTCCCTTTGGCGGTAAGGAACTGACCACGCTGATCCACTCGCTGCGGCACGAAACTCCTGCCCCGCTCGATTTGATCGTCCCGGAGACGCCCAGTGAATTGAGCGAGCTGGTGCATGAACTGCTCGAAAAGAAACCGGAGAAACGGCCCCCGACCGCGCGGGCCGTCAACAATCGGTTGAAGGCGATCCGGCTCGGCCTGCAACGTTCCCCGCAGGCGACGTTCATCGATGCGGAACATCCCACCCAAGGCGATGGAACAAGCATCACCCAGGTTCCGGACGAAGCGAATACAGCGTCTCCGCTGGAGACCGGCAAGATCTCCCGCGACCAGCCGACCTTGGAAGCCACGGTCGAATCGATCCCCGGAGGTGCCCAAACTGCGGAGGGTTCGGGGGATGCCGAAGAGGAACCGATCCGATTGGCCGCCGAGACACCGGCCCCGGCCTCGCGTTTCCAAGTGATGGACGAAGCGGAACGCCGACGGATCGTCTTCAATGAAGCGGGCCCGCCCGCGACCGTCGATTGGCAGCACTGGCTCTCGGTCGCCGCCTTGGTCGGCTTGCTTCTCGCCATCGTCGCGTTTGCGATTTGGATGATGCAGCCGCCTTCGGCCGACGCCCTGTACCAGCGGATCGCCGCGGCCGAAGCGACCGGGCAACTCGGGGCGGCGGAAGCCGACGTGCAGGAATTCCTGAGCCGCTTTCCCGACGATCCCCGCGGCGAAACCGTCCGCAGTTGGGGCGGGTCGATCGACTTGGAACGGACGCTTCGGCGGCTGAAACTCGCTGCCATCCAGGCCGGCGGGATCGCGCGATTACCGCCGGCCGAACAGTCGTTCCTGGAGGCGATGGAACTCCGCCAACGCGACCCGGTTGCGGCCCGCGAAAGGCTCCAACAATGGCTGACCGTCTTCGCTCGCCCGCTCCCCGGAGAGGATGCCGAACTCGCCCGCCTGACCCAGCTTGCCGAAGAGGAAGTCGCGGCATTAGCCAACGACCGTCCCGAGAACGACGATCAACGCCAGGAAGCGTTGCAGCGGCGGATCACCTGGGCCGCTCGGGAGCTTTCCCCGGCGGAACAGCGCGAGTTTTTGCAGGCCCTCCGCGGGCTCTATGACAACAAGCCTTGGGCCGACGCGCCCCTGACCGACGCGCTGCAAATCCTCGACCCTTCTCCCTAGCCTTTGTCAGGCCTCGGCCGGCGGGTGGTCGAGATCATGCCGGACCATGATCTCCGCCAATTCGGGCAGCCGAGTTTGGGCCTGCCAGCCCAGTTCGCGATGCGCTTTTTGCGGGTCGCCGACCAGCCGGAAGACTTCCGCCGGACGAACGAACCGCGGGTCGGTGCGGACGTAGTCACGATAGTCTCGATCGATCACCGCGAAGGCCGCCTCGAGGAACGAAGCGAGGCGATGCGCCCGGCCGGTGGCCAGCACGTAATCGCCGGGCGTGTCATGCTGCAAGATCCGCCACATCGCTTCGACGTACTCGGGCGCGTAGCCCCAGTCGCGTTCGATGTCGAGGTTGCCGAGGCTGAGATGATCGGTCTCGCCACGGTGAATCGCCGCGACCCCCCGCGAGATCTTGCGGGTCACAAAGCTTTCGCCGCGACGCGGCGATTCATGGTTGTAGCAGATCGCGTTGCAGGCAAAGAAATCGAACGAATCGCGGTAGACGCGGACCATGTTCGTCGCAAAGGCTTTGGCGACCCCATATGGGGTGGCGGGGCATTGGGCCGTCTGCTCGTTCTGCGGAGACTCGACCGGGCGGCCAAAGATTTCGCTGCTGCCCGCTTGCAGCAACCGCGGTCGTTTCGCCAAATCCCGCAGGATTTCCAGCAGCCGCAAGGTCCCCATCGCCGTGCTCTCGCAGGTCGATTCGGGGATCTCGAAGCTCGTCCCCACATGGCTCTGACCCGCCAGGTGGTAGATCTCGTCCGGCTGGACCTTGGTCAGAATCCGCCGGATCGAAGTCGCATCGTCGAGGTCGGCATAGTGCAGATGGAGCCGCTGGCCGTAGATCTGCGGGTCGGCATACAGGTGCTCCAGGCGGCGGCGGACCGTGCTGCTTTGACGGCGGACCAAGCCATGCACCTGGTAACCTTTGTCGAGCAGCAACTCGGTCAGGTAGCTACCATCTTGGCCGGTGATCCCCGTAATCAAGGCGACCGTCGCGGCGGCCCCCGACGCGGTGCTTGGCTGTGCGTTCAAAACCGATTCCTTTCCCATCGCAGAGGCCCGTCCGGGGAGTGCACGGCAGCATCCCGTTCCCGGAAGGGGACCACGGTAGCGATTCGTCGCCAAAGATTCCAGCGCAGCTTGCGGCCCGCGGACGGCCGCCGACAAGCTGCCCGCCAGCAGGTCGCTATTCGCCCTCGCGGGGCGCGAATTCGGCAAAGACCGGCAGCGAAGGGGTGATTTCTTCCGCCTCGGCAGAGGTCAAATTGTAGACCCGGAGGAAATCGACCACCCCTCCCCGCCCCAAGTACTCGGTCGTCGCGTCGGCCGTCAGCAGGAGGTTGCTGGTTTGGTGGCGACCGAAGACATCGGTGGGGGTCGCCCGCACGGCCGCCCGCACGACGCCTGGCCCCAGCGAAGGGATCAGATAGGCATCGTCGGCCTGAAACAGGCCGGCGAGGATCACATCGTCTTCATGCCGTCCATCATGGCGAACGCCCGCCAGCAGCCGCGGCAGCAACGCCACTTCCTGCTTCGCGTTGGCCAGCTCGACTTGCAGGTTGACCAACGAGAAGGTCCAGGCCTGAGCGCGCGGAGGACCGACGACCTGAAACCAGCCGACGATCGGATCGTGCGTGAAGGCCGCCTCGGGATCGGCCACGGTATAGAACTGGGTGCGGTCGGTAACGATCCGCTCGGTATCGAACAGGAACGCCATCCGCACCGACGAATCGCCGCGACCGGTCGCCGGCGGCGGCGGGGCGAGGAGGAAATCGTAACGGCGGCCGCTGCGGTTGATGTGCTCGATCATTCGCGGCAGCAGGTCCCGTTCGATCACCATCAGGTCTTGCAGGGCGATCACGTCAAAGCTGCGAACCACCCGAGCCACCCGATCCATGACGTGCGGCTTGTTGGCCTTGTCGCGACCGAATTTGGCGAGCGACCAGGCGGCGATGCGCACCGGTTGGGCGAGAAGGCCCGAGGAGCCGGCAGCTTCTGCCGCCCCGGACGCCGCGTGCTGCGCCGCCGCATCCTTCGACGGGCCGCGAAACCCGACAACCGCGGTCGGCGGCGCCTGCGCCGCGGGCTGCATGCCGGACGACGCCCAGGCACCCCCTTCGCCGACCGCCGTCTGACCAGCGCCCCGATCGGTTCCGGGCAGCCCGACAGCGTTCAAGCCGGAGGAGTGGCCCGCCAGGTAATCCCGCAGATCGTCTCCTTCGTCGGCGGCAGGCTCCGCTTCCGCGGTCTTCGGACGGACCCCCACCCCAGCGAGTCCATCGATCTCATAATGCTGAAAGAAATACCAGCCTCCTCCGGCCAAACCGACGACCAGCAGGAGCTGAAAAAGGTGGTTGCGGTGGTTTCCTTCGGACATCGTTCTGGCTCCCGGTCGAGGCAGCGAATCGGCGGTCGCGGAGCATGTCCCGAGCCGACCGATGGGCGGCGGCAATCATGCCTCTCCAACTTGCCTCCCGGCGTCTTGCGGACACCGCCCCCCGTGGCTTTCGGAAGCCGGCCCCCCGTTGCTGCACCCCGACCGCGGCGCCTCGACGAAAAACCCGCGAAGGCCGAGGGGCCAGACGGTCTGAATCGGTTTTTCCAGGAGGCAGCTGGCTTTCGAGTTGGCCCGCCGGGCGGTATCCTCAAGCTAGGTTCTGTCCGGAAACCCCTCACTCCCGCTGCGTGGGGCGAAAGGAGCCGCTTCCCAGGGCGCGGGGGCGAACCTTGACGACCCCCCATTGGCATCCATCGACTGTTTCTGATCCGTATCCCGCGAATTATTCGAGCGATCCAGACGTGATTGAAGTCAAAGTTCCCACCGTCGGCGAATCCATCAGCGAAGTTCAGATCGGCCAGTGGCTGAAGCAAGAAGGCGAGTGGGTCGACAGCAATGAGGACTTGGTCGAGATCGAGACCGAGAAAGCCTCGGTCCAGATCCCCTCGCCCGAAGCCGGTTACCTGCGGAATATCCGCAAACAAAGCGAAGATTTCGCCGAGGTCGGGGACACGATCGCCGAGATCGAACCGGCCCCCGCCCCCACCGGAGGCGACGGTCAAGCGTCGGATTCCGGGGCGGCCGCTGCGGAAAAGGCGCCCAGCCCGGCCAGCTCGGAACCCGCCCCCTCGGCCGCTGCCCCGCCCGCCGCTGCCCCGCCTAAGCCTTCCCCATCCGAAGCTTCCCAGCCGGCCGCGACGCCCGGCGAAGGCGGCTTCGTGATGCCGGCCGCCCAGCGGTTGCTGGAAGAAAACAATCTCCGCGCCGAGCAGATCAACGGCTCGGGTCCGGGAGGCCGAATCCTGAAAGAGGATGTGCTCACCTACCTCGACCAGCCGGCCGCTCCCGAGCGCCGCAGCAGCGGCGTGCCGGCGGCCCCCAGTGGCAGCGGTTCGCATCCGCCGGCGAGTGACACGTCGCTGATGACCGCAGGGGCCAATCGGCACGAAGAAGTCAAACCGATGTCGATGATCCGCCGGACGATCGCCGGGCGGTTGGTCGAAGCCCAGCAGACGGCTGCCCTGCTGACGACCTTCAACGAAGTCAACATGCGGCCGGTGATGGAACTCCGCAAGAAGTACCGCGATGTCTTCCAGGACGCCCACGGCGTCAAGCTGGGCTTCATGTCATTCTTCGCCAAAGCGGCCGTCGAAGCGTTGAAGCGGTTCCCCGCGGTCAATTCCGAAGTCCGCGGCAACAACGTCGTCTACCGTCATTACTACGACGTCGGGATCGCGATCGGCGGCGGCAAGGGCTTGGTCGTCCCCGTCCTGCGGAACGTGGAAGAGATGAGTTTTGCCACGATCGAAAAGACGATCGCCGAGTTCGCTTCCCAAGCCGGTTCGAACCGTCTGCAACCGACCGATCTGGAAGGAGGAACCTTCACGATCAGCAACGGGGGCATCTACGGATCGCTGCTGTCGACGCCGATCGTCAATCCACCGCAGAGCGGGATCCTTGGGTTGCATTCGATCCAGGAACGCCCGATCGCCGAGAACGGCCAAGTCGTCATCCGCCCGATGATGTACTTGGCGTTAACCTACGACCACCGCGTGGTCGACGGTCGCGAAGCGGTCTCCTTCCTGAAGACGATCAAAGATGTGATCGAAGACCCCGCCCGGCTCTTCCTGGAAGTCTAGGCTTTAGCAGACAACCGAAAAACGGGTCGCGTCGCGACTCCGAGATGTCTCTTCTTCCCCGCCGCGCAGCGGATCGCGGGGGAGAAGGCGACGACCAGGGGTGCTTATCGGTCATCTGAGCGGTTTCGGCGCTAGCCGCCGGCTCGTTCCCCGCGTCAGGAAAAAAAGGCGTTCTTTTCCTTTCGCTTGCCAGCGGGCCCCGCCGCGGCGGGACCGCGCCGGCCGCGCGGTGGTTTTTGCTGTAGTGTTTTGCAACACTTGTAGCATGGCCCGGCAAGCCTCCTGCGTGGCAGCCACGGCTCGGGAGAGGAGCGGGGTCGAGAATCGGCTCTCGAGCCCCCGCTCCTCGCCTTCCGATGACGCGGGATCGTTATCGTCAGGCACTCGGGGACAAGTGCTTGCGATCGATGTCCCGCGTTCTCGGGGAACGCGATCCGGCAGGGCCTCCACCCGCCCGCACCGCGTGAGCCTGCCCGCGTCTTTCGCGGACGGATCTTGCTAAGGCAAGCGGCGGGCCAAACGGTGGGTCGGTCGGGCTGGGCTGGAAGGGGGTTTGCGAAGCGGGGCCTAGTCGTTGCGGCCGGGCGATCGACAATGGGGGACGCGGGGGCGGCACGGCCGCGGTCGCTCCCCGTTTCCTTCGGCGCGTTCTCACCGAGACCGATTGCATGAATTTCGCATTGCTGGGCCGCTTACTGGGGATCGTCTGCCTGTTGATCGGCGGTTCGATGGCATTCTGCCTCCCCTGGGCTTCCCCGGCCCTTGCTATCCGCACGCACTTGCCGGCGGCCGGTCAATTCGAGTGGGCTGCCGTGCGGGGGGTTTCGATCAGCATCCTGGTGTGCGCCGCGGTCGGCGGGTTGTTGATTTTTTGTGGGCGGCGGGCCCACAGCGGTCAGCTTTACCGGAAAGAGGCGATGGCGGTGGTGGGGCTGAGCTGGGTGATGGCGACGTTGCTGGGGGCCCTGCCGTTTTATCTGAGCGAAACCCAGACCGCCCCCGGGCAACCGATCACGTTCATCGAGTCGATGTTCGAAGCGCAATCGGGCTTCAGCACATCGGGGGCGACCGTGCTGACCGAACTGGAAGATCCGTACGTCGTCTCGCACTGCATTCTCTTCTGGCGAAGCCTGACCCACTTTCTGGGCGGGCTGGGGATCGTCGTCTTGTTCGTCGCCATCCTGGGGCAGGGTTCGGCCGGCAAGGCGATGATGCGGGCGGAGATGCCGGGACCGACGAAGGAAGGCAGCATGCCGCGGATGCAGCATACGGCGTTGGTCTTCGCGGCCATCTATATTTCGCTGAATTGCTTGTTGACGGTGGTCTACTTGTTGGAAGGGATGTCGATGTTCGACGCCCTCTGTCACGCCTTCGCCACGATGGCGACCGGGGGGTTTAGCACCTACAACGCCAGCCTGGGGCACTTCGACCAGCCTTTGATCGAATACACTACGATCCTCTTCATGATCTTGGCGGGGACGAACTTCACGCTCCTTTATTTCGGCCTGAGCGGATCGCCACGGCGGCTGATCCGGGACGTCGAGTTTCAGACGTTCATAGGCTTTATCGGGGTCGCCACGCTGGGTGTCGTCTTCTTTGGCATGCAGCACGGTGACGAGAAGTTCGAGACCCTGACCAGTGCTATCCGCTTCGGGCTGTTTCAAGTCGTTTCGGTGATGACGACGACCGGTTACGGGACAGCCGACTTCGATAGTTGGAATAACTTTGGCCGCGGGGCGCTGCTGCTGTTGATGTTCGTGGGGGGCTGTGCGGGGAGCACCGGAGGCGGACTGAAAGTGATCCGGCACGTCCTCTTCTACAAAGTGCTGCGGCGCGAGATCGAACGGGCTCACCATCCCCGCGTCGTGCGTCCGCTCCGGGTGGGAGGCGTGCCGGTCGACGATCCCGACCTGTCACGTAACATCATGGTTTACTTCAGCCTGATCCTGGCGATCTTTGTCGTCTCCTGGATGCTGTTGGTGACCTTCGAACCTGACAGCACGTGGGGGGTGGTGCGGACGCCGTCGGGAGCGACCTCGTTGGAGCCGAGCGAAGCGGCCGGGGAGGTTTTCGACCAGGAGCGGCAGCGGGAGAAACTGAAAGGGACGCTCGACGAGAAACTGCTCGATTCGGCCAGCGCGGTCGCCGCCACGCTCAACAACATCGGCCCCGGGTTGGGGGTTGTGGGGGCGACGAAGAATTACGCCGGTTTCAGTCAGGGGGCCAAGCTCCTGTTTGTTTTGTTGATGATGCTGGGACGGGTGGAAGTCTTCAGCGTGCTCGTCCTTTTCTTTCCCCGCTTCTGGCGACGGTTCTAGCGGGTGCGGAGCGGGGCCCGCTGGTGGATAATGGAAAGGCAGCGCCGCGGCGGCCGTGGTTTTCTGCCAGCTTCCCGAGGGTAAGGAGGGCTTGATGGTTCGGAGATCGATCCCGATGGTGAGACGCTTGACGAGGAATACCGCGGGGGCGCAGTGGTCGTGCCCTTGGGGGCTGGTGGCGTGGAGCGCGTTGCTGCTGGGGCTGGGGGGCGCGGTCGAGCCACCCGGTCCGGCAAGCGCCGCCGCTGCCGATTCCCCGGCCGCCGCCCGCGCTGCTGCCCCCGCTGAACCGCGGCAAGGGGTGATCATCGATCTGCAAGGTGTGATCCAGCCTTTGAGCGGCGCGCTCCTGCAGCGGAAATTCCGCGAAGCCCAGCAGCGGGACGTCGACGTGATCGTGATCCGGATCGACAGTCCGGGAGGGTACCTCAGCACGACGATGGAACTGGTGCAGATGCTCGAGCGGGCCGACGACGTCGAGACGGTCGCGTTTATCGAGCACGAAGCGATCAGTGGCGCGGCGCTGACCGCCTTGGCGGCCGACCGCATCGTGATGCATCCTGACGCCAAGCTGGGGGATGCGGGGGTGATCGTCGAGGGGGAAGATTCGGCATTCCGCTATGCGCCCGAAAAGGTCCGCAGCAGCCTGGTGCAGCAAGTCCGCACGATCGCCGAGACCGCGGGGCGGCCCCCCGCCCTGGCCGAAGCGATGGTCGACAAGGACATCAGCGTGGTGGAGGTGACCGACCCGGAGACCGGCGAACGCCGGTTCTTGACCAACCACGAATGGGAAGCGGTCCGCGATCAAGCGGCCTGGGGGGAACCGCGGCCGGTGATCGAGGCCAAGCCGAACACCTTCCTGACGGTCAACGGACGCCGGGCGGTCGAGTTGGGCCTCGCTGCGAGCAACGTGGCCGACACCGAAGAGTTGGCCGAGCGGTTGGCGGTCGAGGGAGACTTGGTCGTGCTCCGGCAATCGGGCGCCGATACTTTGATCCTGATCCTCAACAATCCTTTTGTGACCGGTTTGCTGCTCTTCCTGGGGCTGATGGCCCTGCTGTTCGAACTGAGCGCCCCGGGGATCGGGATCGGGGGGCTGTTATCGATCTTTTGTTTCGGGCTCTTCTTCTGGAGCCGGTTCCTCGGCGGCACGGCCGGCTGGTTGGAGGTGGTCCTGTTTGCGATGGGACTGATTTTCATCGGGATGGAGGTCTTTGTGATCCCCGGTTTCGGCGTGGCGGGGTTGGGGGGGACCGTGATGCTGATCGCTTCCCTGGTGATGGCCTCGCGGCACGTGATCTTGCCCGAGAGCAGCCGCGACCTGCAGCAATTCGGCACCGAACTGGGGACGGTGCTGGTTGCCTTGTTGGCCTTCTTGATCGCGGCGATCTTCCTCTCGCAACATCTGGGGCGGGTCCCCGGGCTCAGCCGACTGGCCCTGGAGCCCCCTTCGCTGTCGCCCGTCGGGGCGGGCGAAGCCGGCTTGGCGGGCGGGGTGGCGGCGGGGGGGGGCGAGCCGCCTGGATGGAACCGCGTCGCGATCGGGGATGTGGGGCGGACGCTCTCGCCGCTGCGGCCTTCGGGGAAGGCACAATTTGGCGACGCCCTCGTCGATGTCTCGACCGAAGGGGACTTCGTCGACCACGACCAGCCGATCCGGGTCTGGAAACGGCAAGGGGTTCGCGTGATCGTTCGCAAGCTCGAATGAAGGGCTACTTCTTCTGCCCGGCGGGCCAGAACTTTTGCCACACGCCCTTGGGTTTCCCGCTCGGCGGTTCGTCCTCGGCGGCGGCGGGCAGGGCCCCCACGAGGTTGTGGACCAATTCCCGGATCGCCTGCGTAATCCCTGCCTTGGGAGCCTGATTGATCAAGGGGACGCCGTTGTTGCGGACTTCGACCATCGTGCGATAGTCGTTTGGTAGCTGGGCAAAGATCTCGCGACCGATCGACTCCTTGGCCTTCTTGAGGCTGATCCCGCCGGTGTCGAGTCCCGCCCGGTTGACGACGATCTGCGTCTTTTCCTTCAACCCTTCGTGCTCTTCGAAGCTCATCATCAAGCGGACGACGTTCCGCAAACAGGGAAGGTCCAGCTGCGTCACCATGATGGCGTGATCGACTTCTTCGAGCACGGCCATGTCGATCGCCGAATAGGTTTTCGAGAGGTCGAAGATCAGGTGCGTGAAGGAAGCCTTGAGCAGCCCGATCACTTTCCGCAAACTTTCCGCGGTGATGATCTCCGTATCCTGCAGTTCGACCGGTCGCGGTAGCAGGTACAAGCCGGAACTGTGTTTGGTCAGCGACTTCTTGAGCAGTTGGATGTCGAGGCGGCCGACGTTCTGCGTGACGTCGGCGAGGGTGTAGTCGGGGATCGTATCGAGGAAGATGTCGGCGTCGCCAAGGGCGAGGTCGAGATCGACCAAGGCGACCGAAGTGCCCGGCTCGGCGGCCAGGATGCAGGCCATGTTGACGGCGACGCTGGTGGTCCCCACCCCGCCGGCGGCACCGGCCACGGCGATGATCTCGCACCCTTTGGAGCTCGTTTCGTTGCTGCCAAAGCGGTGCTGGCCGACGCGCCGGAACGCCGCGCCCAGCTCCTCATCGGTCAGCGGTGTGGTGAGGAATTCGCGGGCCCCGGCGCGCATCGTGCGGAGGATCAAGTGCCCGTCGGTGCTGCCGCTCGCCGCCAGCAAGACGCACTCGGGGTGAGCCGCCCCGATCTGCTCGATCAAGGCGACCGCTTTGTCGGGATCCGAATCGAGCGTGATCACCCCGACGTCGGGCGAGGTCTGGGCGACCACGTCGGGGAAGAACTCGTACCGCGAACATTCGGCCTCCAGCCACACCGATTCCATGTTCATCAACGTCGCTTTCAGCGATTCGCGTGTTCCATCATCGGGATCGACGAAGGCGAGGCGAAGTACGTTACTCATGGGATTTCCGGTCGGTCTGCAAGGCGTGTTCCACGATGCGGGGAGGTTGCCTCACCATCGTGCAGGGAGATTGGAATCGGATCAGGCGGGGCCCATCCCGGCGGGATCCAGGCGTGCGGGTCAAGGGGCAGAGGGTGAGACGACGGAGACGCCCGGAGCCACCGTGGCGCCGGCGGGCGTGGGCACGACCGCCCCCGGAGGGAGGGTCGAAGCGGGGGCCATCGGTCCGGCGTTCTGGAAAACTTCTTCGTCGATGACGGTGCCTTCTCCCGGCATCATTTCGCCGGCGTAAGGGTTGCTCCCGATCGCGGGCGAGCAGTGTTGGTCGGTCGGCGGGACTTCGATGTGCCCCTTGAGGAACAACTCGCAGTCATCGGGGTTCGTGCTGTTCAATCCCGGCCCGCCCGGAGGCACTTCGTGCGGGTCCATCGCATCGACCAGTTCCGGGGTCACGGTGATCAGCAATTCGATTTCATTTTGCTCTTCGGAGACGCGCCGGAAGAGGGTGCCGAAGTAGGGGAGTTCCCCGACGAAGGGGACCGCCCGGGTGGTCGCTTCGGTGCGGCTTTGCAGCAACCCCGCGATTGCGAAGGTCTGTCCCGCTTGCATCTCGACCGCGGTTTCGACGTAGCGGCTGCGGAAGCCGGGAACCTGGACGCCTTGCAGCGTCAGCCCCCGCGAGGGGTCGGGTTCGCTCACTTCAGGCCGCACTTCCAAACGAATCCGGCCGGGTCCGACGATGAATGGCAGGAAGTCGACCGACGTTCCGAATTCTTCGTAGTTCACCGTGACCCCGTTTTGCGAGGGGACCAGGTACGGCACTTTCCCACCGACGATGAAGCGAGCGGGGCGGCCATGCGTGGCGACGACGGTCGGTTCGGCAAGCATTTTGATCAATTCGTTCTGACGAAGTGCTTTGATCAGCGAGTCGAAATCATAGTTGCCCAGGTTGAACGAAGCCCGCGCGTCGGACTGGAAGGCGATCGGTGCGACGGCGCCGCCCAACGGGCTGCCAGGGGCATCGATCATGCCGCCGGGCGCGAACAGGATGCCTTCGCCCGAGGAGACATTCCGCAAGCCCCAATCGATCCCGACATCCCGGAACTTGGTCCGTGAGACTTCCATGATCTTGGTATGCAGCAACACCTGCTGCACGCCCACGACCCGGATGTTGTTGACGACGGTGGTGTAAAATTGTTCGACGATGGCGATCGCTCGATCGACATCATCGACATTGGTCACGGTCCCGGAAACGATCGCGTTCTTTTCCAGCGGGGTGACCTGGAGGGCCGCCATCGGCAGTTGCGAACCGAGGATCCCTTCGACTTCCCGCGCGTCGGCGGTGACCACGATGTCGACGGTGTAGAGGCCTTGATCGGCATCCCACAGGTTGACCTGCGTCGTCCCTGGGTTCTTGGCAAAAACCTGAATTTGGTTCTGCGAGACGGGGGTGGCTCCCACGACCTCTTCGTTGTGGACCTGGAACTTGGGAATCCGTTTCTTCAGCGTCAAGATGCGGCTGCTCTTGACGATCATCTCCAAACGGTCGACCGATTCGGTGACCTCGTAGTTCACCGCATTCCGCGAGTTGACGAAGCTCCCGGAATCGGTTTGGGCCAAGCAGGGGCGAGCCGCTGCCGGACAGCAGACTGCCAGCAAGATAAGAACGACTCGCCGAGTCGAATGGTAGTTTCTTTCCATGCTCTCGCTTCCTTGCGTAGCCAACCGCGAACCTCCGCAGACGCTCTGAAACTCCGGTTTTCAGGAAACGCCGCGGCGGGATCATCGTCGATATGGGTCAGGGAGACGACGTGACGGCTATTCCGCCGACGCCTCGTTCGAGGGGGCAGGCTTCCCGCCCGTCTCCTCGCTCGGTTCCGTTTGCTCGCTCTCGAAGAACGGGCTCTCCGAACCATTCAAATAGTCGTAGGGGCTGCCGCCGCGGGCGGACCCCGTCCCGGTCGACGGGCTGGCCGCCGCCGGGGATTCTTCGGTGTTGGATTCGACCACCACGAACATGCCATTGCGTTGTTCGTAAACGTGCACGGCTCCCTCCGATCCCAGTTTCACCATCCGCAAGGGCGCCTGCTGCGGCGTGGCCGGAGCGGGCGGGGGGGTGGCGGCCGTGGGAGGGACGCTGGTCCGCGGCGCCGGTTCGATCGGTCCGGGAGATTTTTGGTAATTGCCGATCCAGGTCAGGAACTGCTCGCCGGAAGTCTCGCCGTGGGGCCCTTCTTTCCCTTTCGCACTCTCGTCGGGCCGGCTGAGCGAGAGCCGGATGCTGCCCAGTTCGTTGGCGTAGGTCCAGGCTTCCTCCTCTTTGTTGGGAATCAACAGGGAGATCGTTTTGGCCGCCTTTCCGACTTGCTCTTCTTCGGCACGCGTGGTCCGGCCGTCGACCGCGTAGACCCGGATACTGGTCAGCACGACTTTCGTGGTGGTTTGCGGGATCAGGTCGCTCTCTTTGAAAAATCCGATCACGTTCACGCGATCGCCCGGTCCGACCAGGTTGCCGACGCCACTCGCCGCATCGGGTTGCATCGAGACGACGCAGTAGCCTTCCGGGATGTCACGCCGGGTATTGCCGGCGGAGTCCATCAGCTTCCGCTTCATCAGCGGCTCGCCGGCGTACAGTCGTTGATTTGCAAATTTGCCTTCCAGGTCTTTCAACTTGTTCATCGCGCCTTCCGGGACGCGGTCGACCGGCCACTCTTCCAGCTTGATGTTTTCCGCCGTCAATTCTTCCCCCAGGTCAATGTCGTTGACCGTGACGAAGATTTCCACCAGTTTGGGTTGGACCGCAGCGCTCCCCTGAGCTTGCATCCAGGAGTTCGCCCCGACCGCCGCGATCGTGCCGCAGATTCCGGCGATCATCAGTAATAAGGTTTTGCTACGCATCTTAAAGGCCTCAAGGCGATCCGTATGGAAACGTCGGTTGTTCTGGCCGCGTTGACTTAACCCGCAATTTCGAACCAATACGGACTTGGTTAGTGTCGGAGCGGGCGGTCGGAAGACTGGAGCTTTCTTTCGCCAACGCGGAAAAGCTGTTGTGGTCGGTCTAGTTTGACGAGCTTTCCTAGATCAACATGCCGGCGTAGACGAAGTACAGGATGGAACCGATCGCCATCGGGATGCCGTAGGGGAGCAGCCGCATCGTCGGTTTCCGTTCCCGCGCGATTTCCGCCAGCTTTTCAGGGTTTCGGATCGTCGCCCACTCGTGCAGGATCTGCCGTCCCATCACGTAGTGCTTGTACCATTGGCCGCTGGTGGCGATCATCACGGTCCCCATCACGCCGCCAACCAGGACGGTGGCTACGAAGGCCCACCAGGTCGGGGTCGTGCCGAGCCAAGCCCCGACACCCGCCAGCAGCTTCACGTCGCCGGCTCCCATCCCGCCGACCGCCCGCACGACCAACAGCAGGCTCATGCCCACGGCGGTTCCGACGAGGCTCCAGCCCAGTCCGACGGCTCCGCCGTGGATCAAGCCGTGAGCCCAGCCGCAAAGGATGAAGGGGAAGGTCAGCCAGTTGGGGACTTTTAAGATCATGCCGTCGATCACCGCAGCGATCACCAGGACGACGGAAACAAGCCAAACGGGCCAATGGGCCGCCAGCGAATCAAGAACGGTCTGCATGGTTTCATCCCCCCAGGATGCGGAAAGGGTTGGATCGGAGAGGTGGGCGAGGATCGGGATTGGTAGCGGATGCGGCGGACCGGCCCGCCGAGCGGACGACCCGGCCTGGCGGCCGGCGAATGCCGGGGCGAGGGACCGGGCGGAGTCGAAACGCCTTCGGCCCCTTGGCGGGGACCGGCTTAGCGGGGACCGAGGAACCAGCTGATCATCGCCACGATCATCGTGGAGAAGACACAGGCGAGCTGCCACAGCTGTTCGGCGGCCTCGGTGGGAAGCAGGGGCGGATGCATCGGAATGACGGAACCGGGGTAGGGCGCGGCCACGTTTCCGCGACCGTGTTGCCGCGATCGGGTGTTAGTAACCACGCTGGCGGACCAACGATGGCTTCTCGAGGAGCTGGTCCTCGGTGCCGAAGATCGTCCCCCGCGACGACGGACTCGGGGAGCCGCCGCCTCGGGGGAAACGATCGATTGAGGCCACTGGCAAGTGGAATTACTTGGCCAGTTCGTCGGCGATCAACGTGAACTTTTCATCGGCCTTCTGACCGATGAGACCAACGCTGCCCAAGCAGACAACGATGATCAGGGCCATCATGACCGCGTACTCAACGGCGGTCGGGCCGTCTTCTTCCTTGATGAAACGGACGAACTTTTCGGCGAAGCTCTTCATGTCTCTTCTCCTCGCGAGTGAGGTGTGGTTCGGAATCCCGAAGACCACGTGACAAAAAATGATGAAGTCCGCGTCCCGGAAGGGGCGCGAACGACAGGCAGCCTCGTCTCCAATACTCGCCTTGGTGACAGTGTGCTGCGAAACAGGAACGCCTCGGCGAACCGAGGAAGCATCCTTTTTCGCGATTGACTGCGCGCCTTGGCAGCCCGGCAGTCCAGCGGTCATGACCCCAGGGGCGGGCCGTTGGATCCGTAGCTTTGCGCCCCGATCTCACGATCGGTTTGCCTTTTTCAAGGAGGCAGAGGCCGACCGAACCCAGTGTCACCGCCTCTGAGCAGAGAATCGTGTGACCTTGCATCCGGCAGCGAGTCGCACATCGACCCGCTCTCTCTGCAGGAAAACTACGTCAGAAAAGGAGGCAGTCAAAAAAGCGGGTCACAGAATCGATGGCGTCTATGGAAAGTTCACCTTTCTGTCCGGTTGCACCGGTTTTTCCGGATCGGGCGCTGGAATGTCGTCGGCCGAGCGGTCACGATGAGAGCTCAACGGCTACGATGGCGTGATCCGAACCGAGGGGCTGTCAGAGCGGAGGGGAGTCAAACGATGGGCAGCATCAGCGGTTCCGATGCCTGGAAACGACGACTCTTCTCCGTCGCCGAAGAAGATCCCGACACGATCGCGTCGCTGGCCGAAGCGTTCGTGACGGAAGTCCCCGCGTTGTGCCGCGGCCTTCGAGAAGCCTTGGAGGCGGCCGATGCGGGGGCCGCCCAGCATCAGGCCCATTCGCTGCGGTCTTGTTTCCGCTGCGTCGAGCACGAGGGAAGCGTCGAGAGGATCAGCCGGAGGATCGAGGCGGCGATCGGGCGAGAAGATTTCGCCGCGGCCCTCGCCGATCTTCCCGAACTGGAACGCGCCGCCGCAGCTTGGGTCCGGCGGGTCCGCACCTTGCGCCAGGATGCGTCTCCCCCGCGCGACCCCCAGTGAAGTCGAGGCGACACCGTGCAGAGCCTGTGTTTGGACTGTCGACTCCGACGCGAGGTACGGAGCGGGACCGGGTCGGTCTTCACCCTCTGCCGGCACGGTCTAATCGATCCGGCGTGGCCGAAGTACCCTCCCCAGCCGATCCGTCAATGCCCGCATTATCGCTCACCAGCAGATCCCGATCCCCCTTCGCCTCCCACCGCCTCCCGGAACCGTCCGGGCGGTTAGCATCCGGGCGGTTGGGAATCGTCGAGGAAGCAGCGCGACCGCGTGGGGACCGACAGCGCGACCGCCTGGGGACGGCGCCTAGGCGGCGGCCATCACCCGTTGATGCTGGGCGTATTCGATCCAGGCGGTGACTTCGGCCAGGTCGGGTTGTCCGGCCCCCCGGAGGATTCGCTTGCCCTCGCTGCTTCCCGCGACCGGCTCGATCAATGCGAGCAAGGCTTCCGGATTGCATTCGGCAAGCCGCTCGGGTTCTTCGATGCCGGCGGCAACGAGCAGTTGGGCGTCATGTCCCCGCAGCATCGGGATGCGACAGACCAGGGTGGCCTGTTGTTGCCAGGCTCGCACGCGATCGCCGTCGACCCGGCAGGCCAGCTGACCGCCACGCTCGGAGCGCT
>CAYNVI010000014.1:0-9235 GCA_964400585.1 uncultured Pirellulaceae bacterium
GTAGTCCATGTCGAGGCAAGTAAGACGCAACGTCAACGGGGACGCACCGAATCGTATGACGAGGCAGGTTCGGGGGTGCTCGTGCAGATCGAGCAGCAGGACTGGGTATTGACGAACCGGCACGTGATCAGCGGAGCGGGGCCGCGGGAAATCTCCTTGCGGCTCGATGACGGTCGTGAACTGACCCCCCGTCGGATCATCGCCGACGCCAGTACCGACGTAGCGGTTCTGCAAGTCGAGGCGGCCGATTTACTCGCGGCCAGGATCGGCGATAGCTCCGAGGTCCAGATCGGCGACTTCGTGCTCGCGATCGGCAGCCCGTTCGGTCTGAGCCATTCGGTCACCTTTGGGATCATCAGTGCCAAAGGCCGCCGCGATTTGACCCTGGGCGAAGAAAAGATTGACCTCCAGGACTTCTTTCAAACCGACGCGGCGATCAACCCGGGCAACAGTGGCGGTCCCCTGCTGAACCTGCGTGGCGAGGTGGTCGGCCTGAATACCGCGATCGCCAGCAGCAGCGGAGGGAGCGAAGGGATCGGCTTTGCCATTCCGATCAACATGGCGATGCAGGTCGCCGAGCAGCTGGTGCGGTTCGGCAAGATCCGCCGCGCCTACTTGGGGGTCACGCTCGATCCCAACTTCCAACCGGCCGATGCATTGGCTTCCGGCGCCGGCCTCCCCGGCGGCGCATTGATCAAGGAGGTCCGTCCCGATTCTCCGGCCTCCCAGGCCCAGTTGCAGCGGGGGGATATCATCTTGCGGTTTGGCGAAACCTCGGTCGACGACGACGATCACCTGGTCGCCCGAGTCGGTTTGACGCCGGTCGGCGATGAGGTGCCGGTGGTCATCTTCCGCAACGGGCAACGCTATCGGACGATGGTCACCGTTTCGGCCCTGCCTCAGTGAGGGGCCTGCCTTGAGGTCACGGATGCCAAGAACGCGGCAGCGCGGCAGCCACCGCCACCCCGGCCACCAAACCGCCGACGTGCGCGCCATTGGCGATCGGCACGGGAAACCAGGGAAACATGCAGAGGATCATGAATCCCAGGATATAGACGATATTGATCGTCGGCATTCGCAAGGGAAAACTGGGCACCACGAAGGGGCGAATCCAGAGGTACCCGAAGAGACCAAAACCGGCCCCTGAAGCCCCGATCGCATTCGGCGTCCCCCCTAACGCTTCGGGCATCAAGGCCTGGACCAGGGCCGCGACAACCTGGCAACCGAGCGTCAGGGCCAACATGAAGCGAAATCCCTGCAGCCGTTCGATCGCTCCCCCCAAAAAATAGAACAGCATCATGTTAAACAGCAAATGCATCGGGCCGGCGTGCAGGAACATCGGCGTGATCACGCGCCAGATCTCGCCCCGCCGGATCGACGCCAACGGATCGGGACGCGCGCTCGCATCGAGCTGCGAAAACGCATAGTCGTAGATATTGACGAAGGAGAGGGTCCGAAACACCCTGGCCGACAGCTGCTCACTAGGCTGCACCTCCGCGACCGGCAGGCGATCCCGGCTGGCATTGATCAACACCTTGCGATCGAGTGCCGAGCCCCGTTCAAACTGCGTCGTCAGCGAGACCAGCGTCGAAATCACGATGATCCCGATCGTGCAACGGATCGGGCGGTCGGCAAAATAGATCGCCGCGCCACCGGCAGGCGTTTTCCGCTGCAGCTTGCGATGCCGACGGATCGCCTTGACCTGCGCATCGCGGATCTTCTTGGCCTCTTCCTGAACCTGAAAACGAGGATGCTGCGGATCGGCGCGGAACTGCTCCAGCGCCGCAACCGCCTCCTCCAGACGATCCTCGTCGCGAACCCACAGCTCGACTTCCTCCGTCCCCGCATCGAGCGGTTCCGCATTGGTCGGAATCTGCCGTGTCAGCAGGTAATCGCAGAACTGCTCGGCTTGTTGCCGATTCGGCAGGGCTCCGATTTTACGCATAGAAAAAACTCGTCAGTCCGGGAGTCCGCGGGAAGCGGGAAAGAGATAAACAGGAGGAAGGCGGAACCGTTCAACGCACCTCGCGCTGCCGCTGGGCGCGTTCCGAACGGTCGTAGTAATCACGATGCTGCAACCACGCGGCGGCCTCGGCATCCAGGACGATGGTCGCCCGCCGATGAAGCTGCAAGGCAGAGGCGGTCACCTGGGCACTGACCGGGCCCTCCACCGCCAACCGGATCGCCGACGCCTTGCCCGAGCCCGCCGCCAACAGCAGGCATTCGCGGGCTTCCAGGATCGTCCCCACCCCCATCGTCACCGCCAGGCTGGGAACTTCCTCACTCGCCTCGAAGAAACGCGCGTTGTCGTCGATCGTTTCCTGCGTCAGGCACTTCAGCCGTGTGCGGCTGGCCAGCGAGGAGCCGGGCTCGTTGAATGCGATATGACCGTCGCGGCCGATCCCCAGCAACTGCAGGTCGATCCCCCCCGCCTCGCGGATCTGTTGCTCGTACGCGTCCGCAAACTGCTCGAAGTCATCCGCCAACCCATTGGGGACGTGCGTCTGTTCGCGCGGAATATTGAGCTTGTCAAAGAGCTGCTCTTCCATGAACCGGCGGTAGCTCTGAGGATGGTCGGGGGCGAGCCCCACGTATTCGTCCAGATTGAACGTTCGCACTTGGGAAAAGTCGAGTCCGGCTTCCTGATGGAGACGGATCAATTCCGCGTAGCAGCGAATCGGTGTCCCCCCGGTGGCCAGCCCCAGGACCGCGTTCGGTTTGCGCCGCACCAAGCTGGCAATTCGCTCGGCCGCCCACCGGCTGGCCGCTTCGGCATCCTCTTCCACGACAACTCGCATGTCGGTTCCTCACGTTGCATAGCGGCTCGTTACCCGGGCTGGCCCGCCCCCGGGAAGCGTTTGCGGCGATTCCACGACGGGCCGCCGCTGTCGGCGTTTACCGTACCAAAAAGACCGTCGGCCCAGTAGCACGCGTACGCTCCGCCGAGCGGATCGGCCTCACCCCTGCCCGGCTTCTCCCCGGAACGGATCACGATTGCGTGGCGATACAGAATACGATCGTCAGAAAGTGCGTGGCTGCCGCGGCGATCACAAACAGATGCCAGGCGGCGTGAAAGAAACGGACTTTTTGATCAAGCTGCAAAAAGACCACCCCCAGGGTGTAGAGGACGCCGCCGGCAAGCATTCCGTAAAAACAGGTCCACGGCATCGGATCGGGGATCCGAGGGATCATCGGGAGGGCGGGCAGCGAGCCCAGCATCAGGTAGGTCGGCGTCGCGATCGCATTGACCCGGTGACGCAGCATCACCTTGGCGAGAAAGCCAGCGGCCGCCAGCCCCCACACGGCCACCAACACGGGGAATCGCCAAGCAGGCAGGCAATAGAACCACAGGAAGGGAGTATAGGTTCCGGCGATCATCAGGTAGATCGTGCCCTGGTCCCAAGCCCGCATCAGCTGCCGGCCGCTGGGGTGCCGGACCGCGTGCGACAGCGTCGAAAAGAAAAAGACCGAAAAGACCGAAGCGGCGTAGACCCAGCACGCCACGGTGATGCCGAAGGGACGATCCCACATCAGCCAAGCGATCAACGCCCAGCCGGCCAGAGCAAGCATCGTCCCCAGGGCATGCGTCAGCGTGTTGGCCCATTCGTCGCCCAGCGGGTCGAATGCGCCGTCGCCCGTGCCACCGGAAGCGAGGGCCGAATCGACCGCCCCGGCCGACGTCGGGTCCTCCGATGCCTCGGCGTCGGTCGTCGGGTCTTCCACTTTTGCGTTCACCATCCTGCGTGCTTTCTCTGAAGGCGTGCGTTCTATAAAGGAACGTCCTGGGGATCACCGTGCGCGGGCGACCGGCGATCCGCCGAGCCTTTCGCCAGCCGTCCTTTACGGCGTCGGTCCTTTACGGCGTCGGCGGCAGCCAGCCGCCCTGCCGCAGCCAAGCCTCACAACGGGCGGGCCATCGCGAGCAAGCCTGCACGGTCGGACGCATCCCAAAGCCGTGGCCGCCGCCGGCATAGATATGCAGCTCGCTGGGGACCCCCGCCTGCTGTTGGGCGCGGAAGAGCTCGAGGCTTCCTAGGCAGCTGATCGGGTCATCCTGGGCATGCGCGAAAAACATCGGCGGGGTCGCCTCGTCGGCCGCGAAGGCGGGATCGAGCCTGCCGTCATCGCCCAGCAGATAGGCCGGATAGACGAGCACGGCGAAATCGACCCGTGCCGAAACTTCTCGATCGAGCGCGTCCTGCGGAGGGTAGTAGGCTTCCCCACCCGCGACCGCCACGCGGGCTGCGGTTTGCCCGCCGGCAGAGAATCCCAGGATCCCCACATGCTCGATCCCCCAGTCGGCGGCGGCCGAGCGGGCACGCAGTTTCCGCACCGCCCGCTGGGCGTCGCTGGCGGGTGCTTGCCAGCGGGGATCGTCGCCGCGCGTCGGCGCCCGGTACTTCAAGACCGCCGCGGTGATCCCGCTCGACTGCAGCCATTCGGCGACCTCGGTCCCTTCCAGGTCCCAGGCGAGGATGGAGAAGCCGCCCCCCGGGCAGATCACGATCGCGGTCGGATGCGCCGCCCCCTCGGCTGGTCGATAGACGTGCAATTCCGGATCCGAGACGCCTCCGAGTCGGACGACCGATTGGCCCGCCACCTGGCGGCTGTCGGCGTCGGACACATCGCGTTCCTCCCCGGCATCGACTTGAAAGCCCGGAGGCCTGCCTTCCCACAATCGGAGCACCTCGTCGGGCTCGGCGGCGACCGCCGGCACGACAAGCAACGCAGCAGCCAAGCCATTGCTCAGCAAGACGGCAACGGCCCTTGCCGGAAGGGACGGAACGCGCGGTGAATTCATGGAACCAACCTGAAGCAAAGAGGGAGCGGGGTCGTCCGCATATGATAGCGGGCGCTCCCGCAAGGCTCGAGTGGCCCCCTTCCCAGCTGCCCGATAGCCAGCCCCCCAGTCGGTACGGCGGAGGAGCCACCCGCACTTTGGCCATTGTGACGGATCGCTATAATCGGCTATAGAACGAGCGCGTTTTTCCGCGGGACCCTTCTCCGCCGGTCGGCCTCGATCGTCAGGCGAACGGTCCTGCCGCCCGCCCCGCCGCGGGGAGCCATCACGCGACCTGCTCGCCCGGGGCCCCGCACCGAGACGCCGAATGACCATTTTGATCACCTGCGAACACGCCGAAAATCGCGTTCCGGAGCTGGCGGAAACCTGCTTCGCTGCGCCGGCGGCGGAGGCAGCCTTGCAGGGACCCTGGGCCGCCGACTGGGGGGCCCTGACCGCGGCCCGCGTCTTGGCGTCGACCTTGAATTGCCCCTTGATCAGCTACCCCTTCTCGCGTCTGGTCGTCGACGTGAACCGCTCGCTGCGCAGCCCCCGGCTGTTTTCCTCCTACACAAAAAAACTGGCCGCCGAACCGCGGCGGCAGCTCCTCGACCGCTACTACCACCCCTACCGGCAACGCCTGGAGCAAGTCAGCCGGCGGATGCTGGACCAAGAACGGTTTCTGTTGCATATCGCAGTCCATTCGTTTCCTTGTTTCCGCCAGGGAAAGCCGAAGCGGGCCGACGCCGGTTTGTTGTACGACCCGGCCTGTGAACCGGAGCGGAGCTTTTGCCTCGATTGGGCAGAGGAGATTTATTACGAGATCCCCTGCCTCCGCATCCGCCGCAACTATCCGGGACGGGGGACGGCCGATCGGCTGACGCGGTCATTGCGTCACCGCTTGAACTCCCCGCGTTACCTGGGGATCGAGCTGCAATTGAATCAGGCTTGGGCGGCGCGGCCGGTCGCCATCCGAGACCAGACCTTCCAACGCCTGGCCGAGTCCTTGCGTGCGATCATCGAGCACTCGCTGCCGCAACACGCCGAGGCGGCCTAAGTCTCCCTCGACCGCCAACCCGCGACCGCCCCCTGCAGGACCATGTTTTCCGAATGAATATGCCGCGTCGTCTGCTGTTGCGTTGGCTGCTGGGAGGGACCTGTTGCCTCTCCGGATGTGCGCAGTGGGCCCCGGATGAAGAGGTCGCCAGGAAGGGCACGTCAGGACTTCCCCCGGCCCGGATCGCCGACGAAGCCTCGGTCGTGGACGTCATCTTTTGGCCCCTTCCCCGGCCAGGTTCCACCCCGCTCAGCCAAACCGGCTCGGATGATCCGATCGCCAGCCTCTGGAGCGAGGTCGATGAACTGAGTGTGCCGCGGGAGGTCCGGCAAAAGCTCCTGCATAACGGTCTGCGGGCCGGCAAGCTACGACATATCGAACAGGTCCTCGATCGCTTCGGATTGCCTGATCCGACCGACGAGGCCACGCGGTTGCTAAGCCAAGTTTCCGTGACCTCTGACATCGCCCACAGTCGCCATACCATTCCCTTCCGCGAGGGGGAAATCCAGGACGTGGCGATCCGGCAAACCCAATCCGGGACGGCCGCCGTGATGGTCCGGCTGGGCGAAGAGACCGTCGGCAAACGACTCTCGCAGCCCCAGTTCCTCTGCCGCTTGCAGGTTCGTCCCACGGTCGACGGGCGGCTCCGCTTGCGGCTCTGGCCCAAGGTCGAACATGGAGAAATCCGTCAATCGTACGTCAGCAGCGATCAAGCGCTCCGTATCGATAGCGCCCGCGACGCCTGGCAGTTAAGCGAACTGGCCACCGAGGTCCTGCTCGATGCTCAGGAAACCTTGATCCTGACCGCCACCCCCCAGCCGATCGGTCTCGGCAAGCAGATGCTGACGGGCGAGCTCCCCGACGGGACCCACGAGCGGGTGGCGATCCTCGTCCGCGTCAGCCGTTTGCCCCTGCCACCGCTCTAGGTACTGTCCGAAAACCAAAAAACGGGTCGCGTCGCGACGCCGCTAGCTCCCTTCTCCCCCGCCGCGCAGCGGATCGCGGGGGAGAAGGAAAGGATGAGGGGTGGTTTTCGGACAGGCCTAGGCACCGTCTGCAAGATCCTAAAGCGACCCGATCGAAATCGTCTCCTCGTGGGGCGTGCGGGTTTCGGGCGTTTCCGTCGGCTCGCGACGGAAATCGCTGACCCGCAAGACGAAGTACCAGAGGATCGAGGTAATCAAGACAAACGAGACAAGCGCGACGGCCCCCTCGCGTCCCAAGCGGCGAATCAGCGCGTCGACCGGGGTCAACACATCCCGCAGCCGGTACTGCACCAGCACCAACAAGTCGGTCGGCTCCTGAGGGCCGATCACTTCGCTGCGGGGCACGGCGACCGGACTGACGGCGGCCAGCCAGGTGCCCGAGAATTCGCCCTCTGCCTCGCCCTGGTTCATCGGATCGAGGTAGTCGACGTCTTTTCCGTCGAGGATCTCACGCAGCAGCGGCGCCGGCAATTGGAAACGTTCCCCCGCCCGTGGGCCCCCCTCGGCGTCCTGGCGATCCATCAGCGGATGTTGCAAGATCGTGCCGAACAGCTCCCCTGCGCGGGCATCGACCAACACGGCCACATGATCGTTTCCGACATCCGACTGCAGCAATTCGAAGTCGCCTAGGTTGGTTGTCACCACAAGGACGCCGTCGGGTTCTCCTTGGTGCGTTCCGTCGAGGTAGATCGGCGTGCTGACGGCAACTTTCCAAAGCCCCGTGGAAGTGCTCTTGAAAGCGGCCGAGAGGTTCGTCCGCCGCAACGGCTCGACCGCCTCGCTAGGGGTCTCGGCAGGCAGGTCGGCGCGGCCCCCGTGGAAGTACGAGCGATACGCGTAATTGCGTCCGGCGCTATCGACCTCCCGGCTGACCGGCTTGTCATAGGCGATTCCGACAATCGTCCCCGCCGCGTCGGTCACGAAAATCGTTGCCAGGCGGGGAAGATTGCGGACATACCCCGCCGCCTTGGCGTAGTCCTCCAGACGCTGCTGCAGCACGTCATCAAGCCGATTCTGTTTGGGATGATCCAGCAAGGCATCGCGCGTCTCTGGCGAGCTCGCTTCGGCGAGCCGCTGGCGGAGCGCACGCGTTTCCGGATCTTGCAATAGCGGTTCCAAGGCTGCGTGGAGTTCCTCGCGATTGGCTTCGCGGCGGGTGAGGTCAAAGTAACCCTGGAGTTCGCTTTCCAGCGTCCGTGCGGCAAACTTGGCCGCCAACTGGTTGCTTTGCAGCGAGGCGGCCCGCAGCGCCTGACTCGTTTGCTCCTGCGCCTGGCTCATGCTGCGGGTGGCAAAAATCGCCCCGGCGGTCAACAGCAACAGCGGCCCGACGATGCCGAGCAACATCAGCGGACGCCGCACTTGCGCGATCGCTCGGCGATCCAAAGCTTCCAGCACCTGCTCGACGTTCGCGAACCGTTCCTCGGGACTGGCCGCCAGGCAACGATCGACAATCTGCACCAGATGGCGATCGCCCCCCCGCCGTTTGGCGTGTTGTTTGGGGGCCCGGGACGACAAGATCGTCTCGCGGTACTGCTTCAGCCGCTTGGGGAGCGAACCGGCTGTGTCCATCTGCGAGATCAGCGATTCGCTGCGGTGGGGCGCCTGACCGGTCAACATCCGGTAGAGGATCGCCCCGAGGGCGTACACATCCCAGCGGGCGTCGGGGGCGGCCTCCAGATCGGCTTGCTCCGGCGCCATGTAGAAAAGCGTCCCCAGCGTCGGCGTCTGATCATGGGACATGCGGCTCTGCCCAAAATCCGCCAACCGGGGTTCGTATTCTTGATCGAGCAACACGTTGGCGGGCTTCAGGTCGCAGTGCAGGACCCCCTTGCCGTGGCAATGGTTCAAGCCGACGCAGATCCGCCGAAAGATGTCGACCGCCTGCCAGACGGGCAAGCGACCGCGGCTCGCCAGCAGATCTTCCAGCGAGCCGCTCGGCAGGTACTCCATCACGTAATAAGGGGGGTCCCCGTCCCAGCCGACCTCCAGCACCTGGACGACGTAGCGGTCGGCCGAAAGCTGTACGAGGTTTTTGACTTCCCGGGACAGCAGCGGCCAATTGACCCCGCCGCGGTGGAGATAAAACTTGACGGCGACGGGACGCCCGGTGTTCAGATCGCGGCCGACCCAAACTTGGCCAAAGGCTCCCGCCCCCAGAAATTTTTCCAAGCGGTAGCCGGGGATTTGGGAGGGCGGCTGGGTCGCCCGCAGGCTGAGCCGTTCGGCCTCCTGCTGCTCGCCCGGCGACTGGTCTTGCGTATAATCCTTAGACACTCGTTTCCCGCGTTTGTGGATTTTGCCAACGGCGATGCCCCCCTAGGCTTTTGAAGCAAAAGCGTTCTTGCGAAGGCTTTCCGTCAAGGGGTTTCTGTCAAGGTTTCCATCGTGCTGTGTGCTTTTGACCGCGTT
>CAYNVI010000014.1:9245-20759 GCA_964400585.1 uncultured Pirellulaceae bacterium
CCGGCCCCCTTCCATCCTATCAAAGGGCAGGGAAGGCGGCTTCCAGGGACCGTCCGCGACGCCCCCGGGGGAACCAGAGGGCGATCCGACAAGCCGCTTCCAAGGTCCCGCGGCGCGGCGCCGCACGGTGCCAGCGAATCCGCAGGCGCGGGGGGCCGGCCGCGGCTGGCTGGGCCGCGGGGCACACCGCGGCCGCAGCGGTCTGGCGATGCGGGCGACCCTGCTGGTGAGCCTCGTCCTCGCCACCCACCCCACCGCGACCGCCCAACAACCGCCACCCACCACCCCGCCCCCTGCCGCGCAAGCGGGCCCCCTCGACGGCCGAGGCGGACGCGAATTGTTGCTGCGGAACTTCCGCCCCCGCCCCGAACTCCAGGTCGCCCAAACCGATTTGCAGCAAGCCCGCTTCCCCGTCGTCGATGTGCATACGCATTTCTATTACCGGCAGCGGCACAACCGCGCCGACCTGGAGGACTTCGTCGACCTGATGGATCGCCATCGGATCGCGATCTGCGCCTCGCTCGACGGCAAACTCGGGGCCCAGTTGGAGGAGCATCTCGACTTCCTCTGGCAGGACCATCGCGATCGGTTTGTCGTCTTCGCCAACATCGATTGGCAAGGCACCGGGACGGCCGATGCCCCGGCCAGTTGGGCCTGCAATCAGTCGGGCTTCATCCGCCAAACCGTCCACGCGCTGCAGGAGGCGAAACAGCAAGGGATCAGCGGGGTCAAGGTTTTCAAGCAATTCGGGCTCGGTTATCGAGACGCCTCGGGAAAGCTGCTGCGAGTCGACGATCCCCGCTGGGATCCGATCTGGGAAGCCTGCGGCGAGCTCGGCCTGCCGGTGCTGATCCACACCGCCGATCCGGTCGCCTTCTTTCGCCCGATCGATGAACACAACGAGCGTTGGGAGGAACTCAGCCGGCATCCCGATTGGAGCTTTGTCAACGATGAACCGGGCGAGGATTTTCCGACGCACGCCGCCTTGATCGCCGCCCGCAACCGGGTCTTCGCGCGCCATTCCGGGACGAACTTCATCGCCGCCCACGTCGGCAGTCGGGCCGACAACCTGGCGGTCGTCTCGGAGTGGCTGGATCGTTACCCCAACCTTTACATCGATCCCTCCTCGCGGATCAGCGAACTGGGACGCCAGCCCTACACCGCTCGTGACTTCCTGATCAAGTACGCCGACCGTGTCCTGTTTGGCACCGACGGCCCCTGGCCCGAAACCCGGATCAAACTCTACTGGCGGTTCTTGGAAACCCGCGACGAGTACTTCCCCTACAGCGAAAAACCTTTCCCACCGCAGGGTTTCTGGCGGATCTACGGCGTCCACCTGCCCCCTGAGGTGCTGCGAAAGATCTATTCTCAAAACGCCGCCCGCATCGTCCCCGGGGTCGCGGAACGGTTGGCTGCCTTACCGCCGCGTCTCACACCGGCGGCTCAGCGGGAATAGCTCAGGGTCACGCCCCCCTCGGTCCGCTCGGCATCGAAGGCCTCGTTCTGGGAAGCGAAACGATCATGGCGGACGACCAAGGCGAGGGCGATTTGATCGCTCCAATCCCACCGCAAACGGCTGGCTACCCGCCAGGTCACTTCGTTGCGGGAAGGCGTCCCCGTGAAGTCTGCATAGCTGCGATAGCCGACGCCCGCCTCGGGAAGCAGCGACCAACGTCGGTTCAGTCGGCAAGTCGCCCCGCCATGTAAATTCAATGCGTCGTAGCGAAAATCGGCGCCCTCGGTCTCGGCGAACTCGCCGTCGATCCCGACGTGAATCCGTTCGACCCAGCGGCGATCCCAAGCCAGGAACTGCGTGACCCCGGCAGAGTGCGCGGGGCCATCGAGCGAATCGGTTTCCGGTGTCGCGCCGTCATCAGCGAATTGCGAAAAACGGCTGCTCCAGAATCCATACAAGAAGTTCCCATTGGAGCGGATCGCCGTCATCGACAAGGTCACGCCATGCCGGTCGGCAATCCGATCACCGTCGAATAAATCGAGCGTATAGCCGTATTCGGCCCGGCCGATCCAGTCGGTCTCGCGCCACACGGTTTGCCTTTCCAGGAAAAACCCCGGCTGATAGCTGGTCAGATCAAAGGCGGACAGGTTCGACTCGTTGATCGTTCCATAGCCACGCGCGATCGGTCCCAGACTCCACGACGCACCTCGGAGGAGTTCCCATTCCAGGTCGGGACTCGCAAACAGCTGAAACGCTCCAAGCTCCGTCCCGGGCTGACGCAAATCGCGGCTGGTCGGGGCAAGCGAGACGTTCGAATTGTAAAGCACGCCGAGCTCAAGAAAGACACGCAGGCGGGATAACGGATCGGCCGCCTCCCGCAGTCCGCGGCGCACCGCCTCTTCCGCGTCGGCCGACCCGTCGAAAGTCTGGATCTCGTAGGACGCCGGCAAGGCTTGTTCCTCGGATTCCTCCAGCGGCGCCGTCCGTTCGGCAGTCACGACGCCACTGAGACGGGCCGCAGCCGCCGGGTGCCGATTCCGAAAGCGTTCGGCGTATTCCGATTCACGCCCCTGACGCAGCAGTTCGACGAACGCCTTGTCCGCCGCCGCGGGATCCCCTTCCAGCAAGGCCAATTCGCCCCGTTCGTAGAGCACCGCCAAGCTTGCAGGGGCCAGCGTTATGGCGCGTGCCAGCGTCTTCCGGGCTACCTGCAACTGCCCCGTTTTCCGCTGATGTCGGGCGAGCAGACGCCATGAATCGGCATGCTCCGGTCGCCGCGACACTTGTTCCTGCAGGTAGTCAAGGATGGGATCCTCCGCTCCGAGCCCCTGCTTCGCCGGCGGCTCATCCCGCGGCTCTTCCCCCCGAACCACTTCCGTTTGTCCCGTCCCCACGCCCAAACAAACAACCAGCAACACCCCCCCTTCCAGGTACGATTTCGCCCGCTTTGAGAACCATTTCCGGCTCATTCCATCCCTTTTTGCTGTTTCCGAGGGGAGCTCATTTCTCCTACATCCGATCTAACAGAGCGGGATGGCCGCAGGCAATTCCATTCCGTTCGCTCGTCCTCGATCGAACCGCCTGGATCGCCGGCAGCCGCGACGCCTCAAATCTTTTCTTGGATAAGACCAGAAGGAGTTGGCATGATCCAACAAACAGTTTGCCTCAGCCTGATCGCCATGCTCGCCGGGCCGCTGGCGACGATCAGCTACGGCCAAGGCGGGGGGTTACTCAACAAAGCGACAGCCGGAACGCAGGCCCGCGCCCAACAACGCGCCCAGGCCGCAGCCCAGCAACGCGTGGAGGCTCGCGTCCAACAGCGCACCCAGGCCCAAATGCAGCAACGCGTCCAGGCCCAGCTGCAAACGCGGGCTACCAACCGAATCAGCCGAGGCGTGCGTGGTGTCGCCCAAGCAGCCGGCGGGGCTGGCCGGCAGATGCAGAAGCGTGGCAACGCCGCCCAACTGCAGGGAGGGGCCGCAGCCTCGGCCCGCACGCAAGCCAAGCTTGGCGGGACTCGCTTCTCGGCCGAGACAAAGGTTCGCGTCAACGGCAGCGGTCGCTTGGTCGTGCCCGGTCCCGCCTTGTTGGGCAATGGCCAAGTCAACGTCAAGTACTTCGACAATGTCTTTGGTCGCTTCAACCCGTTACGCAATGCTTCGGGCGAAGAGGCGACGGCAGCGGCGACCGCCGGGATGCCGACGCTGCGGAAGCAAGCGGCTGGGCGGCCCTCGGATACGCCTCGCGACGCCCCTGCCCCCGAATCGAACGAAGGGCCGCGGCAACCGCCCGCCGGCCGAGGCTTCGCCGTGATCGAGGGCCGCTTCGATCTTCCTAAAGCGGTCCGCCTGCGCCGCTCCGAAATTTCCGCGATTCGAGATCACGCCTTGGAGACCGGCAACGCCCAGCTGTTGGCGAGTGCCGATCAACTGGAAGGAATTCTGGAAAGGTTCCTCGCGGCCCAAGCCGCCGCCGCTACCCAATCCCGCGGTGCCATCGCGGGGGCCGCCTCGGCGCAAGGCTCGGCCAACGCCTCGGCGATGGGACAAGCCCGCGGAAAATTCGGACCAGCCGGCACGCGCGTCGCCGAGCTGCCGCCCGCCGCGACTCCGGAAACGGCGCCGGCAGCCGACAGCAACACGCCGCAGCCGGCTCCGACCGAGCCGACCGCGAGCGAATAGCGATCCTCATCAAGCCTCCACGCCGGCCGCGGAACGTCTCCGCCGGCCGGCGTGTTCTGGACGCGCCGCGTCTCACACCGGCGGCTCAGCGGGAATAGCTCAGGGTCACGCCCCCCTCGGTCCGCTCGGCATCGAAGGCCTCGTTCTGGGAAGCGAAACGATGCGGCCCGCCAGCGGAATGAGACACGCCAGTCCCACAAGGGACCAAGCGACGAGGGCGAGGACGACCGTGGGACGCCACCACCAGGGTCGGTACGCGAACCGGACCTGCCATTGGCCGGGAGGCAGCAACACGCCCTGGGCCAGGTAGTCGACGCGATGGACCGGAAGCGGACGCCAAGCCCCTTGCGGAGCTCGATAGCGGGCCTGCCAATGCCCATCCTGGTACCGCGAGATCGCCAACAGGCCCGCTGCACCCGCACGTACCTCGAACGCCTCCACCGCCCAATCGGCACCGGGTGTGTCGAGCGGACGGATTTCGCTGCGCGGCGGGGTGTCGGGGGAGAGCCCCCTCCGCCGTGACGCGCTCCGTCCGGCCGGATCGTCGGTTTCCACTACCGGTACCCCCTCGATTCCGAGCCGCTCCCAACGATCCAGCCGCCGCATCCAGTCCTCGCTGGAAACGGTCGCGACCGGCCGGACGGTCTCCCACGTCGAGTGCCAGCGGACCCGCCCTGCCCCGTTCGGCAGCCGCTCGAATCGTCGCGCGGCCAACACGAGAGGCGCTCCCTCGGGTCCCCGCCCCGGAACGCCGCGGGCCTGCCGCTGCAGCACGCCATCGACAGCCAAGGGGGCCAGCACCCTCCGCCAAAAACGTGGACGGTCGGCTGCGGGCAGTTGTGCGGCCCGGCTTTGGGCGGTCCGCCAAAACGCCTCGACGCGCTGCGATACCAACGAGGTGGCCGAATTGAGGACGCCGATCCGCTGCTCCAGATGCCAGCGTCCGAACAACACATGGCGGCCACTCGCCTCGACCTCCAGCATCCGCTGAGGGCTCGATGTCTGCTGCCAGGCAGTGGGCCACCCCTTCCCTTCCCGCGTGCGCAGCAGCCGCTGCGTCGACCCGAGCGGCTCGGCTTGCCCAGCAAGCTCCTCCAGCAGACGTCGTTCGGCCGCCCCATCCACCGTCGCCAGGGGAGCTCGACCGACGAGGACCTGCTCGACGATCAATAGCCCTCCCAGCAGGCACATCCCCCAGCCTCGCGGACGCCAGCGGGGGCAGCCGCACAGCCAGGCGATGGCGACCGCCACGCCAAGCATTTGCGCACTGGAAAGGAGCCACCTTCCCGCCGCCCCGGCGATCGACAGCGGTCCCCAAAACGAATCGGCAGGAAGGGTTCCCCCGCTCGGAACCGTCACCAACCAACCATGTCCGACCCGCAGCAAGACCGCGAGGGCGGCGAATCCGGCCGCCGCCCAGGCCAGGCCTCTCGCCAGGCGGACCAAATCGTCGCGGGTGGTCGCATCGAGGCGGCTCAAGCAGCGGGCGGTCGCCACGCTGATCCCCAACATCACCAACGGCAGCCATTTGGCGGGATAGCGAAAGGCGCCGTAACCGGGGAGGCAATGGACCAACGCCCAATAAGGAGACAGGAGCGCATCGGAAATCGTTTCCCCCCCATCGATGCCAAAGCCGTGGGCGATTTCCTTCAGCCCCCATACCGGTCCGAAGGAACCGAGTGCAAACAGCATGCTGAGCGGGATCAGCGCATCCCAGAAATCGGCCCGCGCTCCCGCTCGCCTTCCCCCCGCGTCCGGCGGGCGGCGGCGGTGACGACGCAACCGCCGGCAACGTGCCAGCCAGGCGAGCAACGGCAGCGCGCCGGCATGCAACGTCACCGCCCAAACACGCCCATCGGCGGGAAGCAAGGCGGTCAGGCGTTCATAGCGAGGATAGAGCTCGCCGCAAGTAAAGGGGACGAGCAGATCGAGCCACTGCCAGGGAGGAACGCTATACGCATAGATCTGCGCCGCATGCGTCTCCCTGGAGGGCGCTTGCCACCACGGCTGGAGCGTACGGATCGCCGGCCCCGCCACTTGTCGGCTGATCCCCGCCGGCGGTTCATAGCGGCGGGCGCTTTGCCGGGACCAATCGATCGCCGCCGCGATCTGCGGCGCCGCCAGCAGGGCTGCGGCGAATCCTGCGGTGATCACCGGCAACCACCGCGGACGCTGGCACCCGCCGCCGCGGGGGGCCGTGTGACGACCGCCGCGGACCATGTATACGCATTGCCGCCAAACCAACGAACCGAGGACCAGGATCGCCACGTGCACCGTCATCTGCGGATCGCCGCCCAACGTGCAGCAGGCCAGCGCGACGGCCGCCCACGCTCCATCCCACCAGCGATGTCGAGGACCAGGCCACGCAGCCGAGCCCGCCGCACCTTCGGCCTCCTCCGTGGCCGGGCGGGTCAACGCCAGCGAAGCCCCCAGGGCGAGCGGAGCCCACGCCGCCCCGACCAAAAACGGCGGGTTACTGTAGAGGAACCACACGGGTCCGGAGAACGCGTACGTGATCCCGCCGATCACACTCGCTGCCCGCGTGCAACCGAGTCGCCGCGCCAAGGCGCCACTGGTGGCAAACGCCAAGCCTAGATGGAAAGCCACATACCAGCCCATCGCGACGTGGCCGGGCAGCCCGCTGGCGAACAGCCAGCGGGGGGGATAAAAGAGGGCGGTCGTCGCCTCGCCGGCAACCGGGATCCCCGTGTGATCGAAGGGGTTCCAGCGGGGCAGCAGCGAATCGGCCTGGCCCAGGAAAGGGTACAGCGGCCCATAAAAGTGGCCCACGTCGCGAAACGCCAACCGCTGCTGCCCGAGCAGCGTCGGGCCCAGCAAGGCGAGCAGCCCGATCGATGCCCCGCCGACCAGCAGCGGAACGGTCCAACGGCGAGCCGACGGCAAGGACATGGGGCAGCGTCCGCGCGGGGTGTACACGGGAAGGTGTCACGGCAAGGCCTCCCGGCGGCCGAGAGCACTGGCGGTCGACGCTTTCAGCAAGCTGCCGAGCCCACCGCGCAGCGATCCCGCTGATTGCCGTGTCCGCTTTCCGGAGCGGGCGCAGGGTGCCGGCCCACCGCGTTTCTATCGGCGGCTAGTGGGCGACGCGGACCATGCCACGGGCCCGCAAGATCGCCTGTTCCCGGAGCGTCATCTCTTGCGAATTCGACGCCTTCATCTCGAGCGCCTCGGCCAGCGCCGCCTCGGCCTCGGACGCCTGCAGCTCTTCCACCGGCAAGGCGCGCTGCGTCAGGACCGAAACCACGTTGTCTTCGACCTGCGCGAACCCGCCGTCGACAAAGTACCGTTGCACTTCCTGACCGCGGCGGAGCTTCAGTGTGCCGTATCCCAACCGCCCGATCACCGGCGATCGATTGTTGGCGATCCCGAGTTCCCCGTCGAACATCGGCAACGTCAAGTAATCGACCTCTTGATCGATCTCGGTCTGTTCGGGCGTGACGACTAAGCAGCGAATCGACATCGGCTATTTGGCCTCCTTGGCCATTTTCTTAGCTTGCTCTTCGGCCTGATCGACGGCTCCGACATACATGAACGCACGCTCGGGAAGGTGATCCCATTTCCCGTCGCAGATTTCTTCGAAGCTGCGGATGGTGTCTTCCAGCGAAGTGATTTCCCCGGGCTTGCCGGTGAAGACCTCAGCGACCAGGAACGGTTGCGACATGAACCGTTCGATCCGCCGCGCACGATGCACCAGCATCTTGTCTTCTTCGCTCAATTCATCGACCCCGAGGATCGCGATAATGTCCTGCAATTCGCGGTACCGCTGCAGGATCGTTTGCACGCGGCGGGCGATCGCATAGTGCCGGTCGCCCACGTACTGCGGGTCGAGGATCCGGCTGTTGGAGGCGAGCGGATCGATCGCCGGATAGATCCCTTTTTCCGAAATCGAGCGTTCCAGATAGATGAACGCGTCAAGCTGGCTAAAGGCGGTCGCCGGAGCCGGGTCCGTCGGATCGTCCGCCGGCACGTAGACCGCTTGCACCGACGTGATCGCCCCTTTCTTGGTCGAGGTAATCCGTTCCTGCAGGGCTCCCATCTCGGTCGCCAGCGTCGGCTGGTAACCGACCGCCGAAGGCATCCGGCCCAGCAACGCGGAGACTTCCGAACCGGCCTGCGAGAAGCGGAAAATATTGTCGACAAACAGCAGCGTATCGGCACCGGTGCTGTCCCGGAAGAATTCCGCCATCGTCAGCGCCGAGAGGGCGACACGAAGACGCGAGCCCGGCGGCTCGTTCATCTGTCCGAAGACCATGCAGGTCTGCTCGATCACCTTGCGGCCGGTGTCCCCGATCGCCGTCTCCTGCATTTCTAGCCAGAGGTCGGTCCCTTCCCGGGTCCGCTCTCCCACACCGGCAAACACGGAATAGCCCCCATGGCTACTGGCGATCCGCGCGATCAGCTCGGTCAAAATCACCGTCTTTCCCAGTCCCGCCCCACCGAACAGTCCCGCTTTCCCCCCACGCACAAAGGGCGTCAGCAGGTCGACCACCTTGATCCCCGTTTCGAAGACTTCGGTGCTGGTCGACAGTTCATTGACCGGCGGAGCCTCCCGGTGGATCGGCCAATAATCGGTCGCTTCCACCTTGCCGCGGCGGTCGATCTCTTCGCCCAGCACGTTGAAGACGCGACCCAAGGTCTGTTCGCCCACCGGCACCGTCACCGGCTTGCCAGTATCGACGACGTCCATCCCACGGATCATTCCTTCGGTACTTCCCAAGGCGATGCAGCGAATGCGATTGCCGCCGAGATGCTGTTGCACCTCGCCCGTCAGATCGAGTTTGACGCCCTTGTGTTCGGACGTGATCCGCACGGCATTGTAGATTTCAGGAAGCTGCGCCTGCGGGAACTCGGCGTCGAAGGTCGAGCCGATCACTTGGGTAATGCGGCCAATCGTCGGAGCCGAAGTATCGGTTGCGTCGGACATCGTGGTTTGCTGTTGCTTGAAGGAGAAAGGGGACTGGTGCGTGCTGGGAACGGGGAGCGAACCGCCGGCCTGCGGTGCCGGCTAGCCGGACATCGCCTCCACACCCGCGATGATTTCCATGATTTCGCCGGTAATCTGTGATTGTCGCGCCCGATTGTAGGACATCGAGAGCTCTTTGATCATTTCCCCGGCGTTCTCGGTCGCACTTTTCATCGCGATCATGCGGGCGACCTGTTCACTGACTGCCGCGTCGAGGAAGCATTTGAAGAGCCGCACTTTGAAACTGGTCGGCACCACTTCTTCCAAAATGCTTTCGGCCGAGGGCAGGAATTCGTAATCGACCGCTCCGCCCCCGCCCGCTGCCGTCGCGGGTTGCTCCTCGCCGCCGAGCGAACCGAGGGGGAGCAACGTTTCGACGACCGGCATCTGCTTACTGGTCGAAATGAACCGCGTGTAGACGACATCGAGTCGATCGAGTCGGCCGGCGGCGTACTCGGCCAAATAGGTATCGGCGATCTTGGCGACTTCTTCGTACGCCGGCTGATCCTCGAATTGGGTGTATTCCTGATCGACCTGCACCCCGCGGAACTTCAAGCCGGAGATCCCCCGTCGACCGCTGACCTCCAAGGAGACGTGTTCCAGCGAGTTTCTCAGTTCCTCCAACCGACTGTTGCCCAACCGCAACACGCTGCCGTTATAGCCACCGCAGAGTCCCCGGTTGGAAGTCAACATCAGCAGCTTGCAGCTGCGCGGATTCTCGCGCGTTTCCAGCAACGGGTGCGAGACCTCCAACCCTGCCTCGGCAAGCCGCGACACGATCTCGGTGATCTTCTGGGTGTAGGCGGTCGCCGCCGCCGCCCGGTCCATCGCCTTCTTGTAGCGTGCCGTCGCAATCAGCTCCATCGTCCGCGTGATCTTACGGATATTGCGGATCGATTTGCGGCGTTTATCAAGGGCTCGGGCGTTAGCCATGGCGGTCGATCAGAACGGGGTGCAAAAGGGGAGAGGAACCGGCGGTCGGGGACGCCGCAGCGTCCCCCCGGCGTCTAGGATTCGTCAGCAGGCTTGTAGCTGCTCTTGAAGGACTGGATCGCCGCTTCGATCTGCTCGGAGATCTCGTCGGTCAAGGCCTGCTTGTCCGCCAGGGCTTTCAACACGTCGCCGTGCTGATCGTGCATGAACTGCAAGAAGGCAGCCTCCCAGGCGGAAACCTGCTTGACCGGCACATCGTCCAGAAAGCCCCGCGTCCCAGCATACAAGCTGAGGATCTGCTCGTAGACGTTCAGCGGCTGGTACTGCGGTTGCTTCAGCAGTTCCACCATCCGGTAACCGCGGTCGAGTTGCGCTTGCGTGTCGGCATCGAGGTCGGTGCCCAGTTGCGCGAACGCTTCCAACGCGCGGAATGCCGCCAGGTCGAGCCGCAGGCCGCCGGCGACCTTCTTCATCGCCTTGATTTGGGCCGCACCGCCGACGCGGGAAACCGAAATCCCGGGGTTCATCGCCGGGCGGACACCGGCAAAAAACAGGTCGGGCTGGACGTAAATCTGGCCGTCGGTGATGGAAATCACGTTGGTCGGGATGTAGGCCGAGACTTCGCCCTCGAGCGTTTCGATGATCGGCAAACTGGTGATCGATCCGCCGCCGAGTTCGTCGGAGAGTTTGCTGGAGCGTTCCAGCAGGCGGCTGTGGCAGTAGAACACGTCACCGGGAAAGGCTTCGCGTCCCGGCGGCCGCCGCATCAGCAGACTCATCTGACGATACGCGGTGGCCTGCTTGCTCAAGTCGTCGTAAACCACCAACGCGTGGCCGCCGTTGAACATGAAGTGTTCGGCCATTGCCGTTCCGGCGTACGGTGCGACGTACTGCACCGGCGCCGGTGCACTGGCCCCGGCGCTGATGACGGTCGTGTATTCCATCGCGCCGTGGCGTTCGAGCACGTCGACGACGCTCGCGACCGAGCTGTCCTTTTGGCCGATGGCGATGTAAAAGCACTTCACCCCGGTGCCTTTCTGGTTCAGGATCGCGTCGATGGCGATCGCCGTCTTTCCCGTTTTGCGGTCGCCGATGATCAGTTCGCGCTGGCCGCGTCCGATCGGGGTCATCGCGTCGATCGCCTTGATACCGGTTTGCATCGGCTCGGTCACCGGTTGCCGCTCGGCGACCCCGGCGGCGATGATTTCCACCGGGCGTGTGATGTCCGATTGCACCGGGCCTTTACCGTCGAGCGGATTGCCGAGCGGATCGAGCACCCGGCCGACCACGGCATCGCCGGCCGGCACGCTCAACAACGTGCCGAGCGCCTTGACTTCGTCGCCCTCCTGGATTTTCAGGTAATCACCAAGAATGATGACCCCGACGCTGTTTTCTTCCAGGTTGTACGCCAGTCCGATCGCGCCGTTGGGAAACTCGACCATCTCGCCGGCCATCACGCC
>CAYNVI010000015.1:0-1011 GCA_964400585.1 uncultured Pirellulaceae bacterium
GCTTCGGCGTCGGAGCCCTTGCCGGCGATCACCGCGTCGGCAAGTTGGGTCATGATCATTTCGACCGAACGGATCCCGTCGTCGTTGCCCGGGATCGGCAGGTCGATCGAAGTCGGATCGCTATCGGTATCGATCAACCCCACGGTGGTGATCCCCAGACGACGTGCTTCGCGAACCGCATTGCGCTCTTTGCCCGGGTCGATCAGCACCATGCACTCGGGCAACCGGTTCATCGTCCGCAGCCCGTTCAGGTTGCGATACATTTTGCGGTATTCGCGATTCAGCGACGACTGCATCTTCTTGCTGTACTTTTCGATCGCTTCGCTGTTGCGGACCTTTTCCAGCTCTTCCAGGTGCGTCAGCCGACTGCGGATCGTGCGGAAGTTCGTCAGCGTGCCGCCCAACCAACGCTCGGAGACGAACGGCATGCCGCAGCGGGAGGCCTGCTCTTCGACCGCTTCGCCCGCTTGCCGCTTGGTGCCGACAAACAGGATCAGGCTGCCGCCGGCGGCGACCTGCTGCAGGTATTTCTTGGCCCGCAGCAAACCTCGCAAGGTCTCGCGGATGTCCAGGATGTGGATCTGGTTCTTGCGTCCGAAGATGTAGGGAGCCATCTTCGGATTCCAGAGGCTGGTACGGTGTCCGAAATGGACCCCCGCTTCGATCATGTTCTGAACGATCGATTGGGTGGTGCTACTTACGTTGCTCATGTCGTCAGGAACTCCGGCTATCGAGCAGGTGCAAAGCGACCTCCACGGAGAGGTGCCAGGAGACCGCCGCGGCGCTTCGCCGGCGGCCGATTCCTTCGCCTATGTCGACAGCAAAATGTGAAAAAAGGGGACCGTGAAACAGGCCCGATGTTCGCCGCGCGACCACTCGCCGCTTCCCTCGCAGGAGCGGTTTTGTGGGCGGCAGACCGTGCCGTGCCGTCAGATTAGCGAGGGGCGGCCGGTTTGGTCAATCCGTCCTGGTCGTTGCCCGCAGCTGTTCGCGGGCCGCCCGCACGTTCAC
>CAYNVI010000015.1:1111-20498 GCA_964400585.1 uncultured Pirellulaceae bacterium
GGGCCGCCCGCACATTCACGGGCCGCCCGCACATTCACGGGCCGCCCGCACATTCACGGGCCGCCCGCACATTCGCTTCGGCCTCGCTCAGCCGCGGAGCCGTGGCGGTCAGGTGCCCCATCTTACGGCCGGGACGCGGCTCCGCCTTGCCGTAGAGGTGCAGGGTGACCCCGGGGAGGGCGAGTGCGCGGTCCCAGGCGGGTGGGCCGGCCTCCCAGCAATCGCCCAGGAGATTCGCCATCGCCGCGGGGGTGCGGAGTTCCGTCGCGCCGAGCGGCAGGCCGCAAACCGCCCGCACCTGCTGTTCGAACTGGCTGACCGCGGTCGCTTCGATCGTCAGGTGCCCCGAATTGTGGGGGCGTGGAGCGATTTCATTGATCAGGAGGCTGCCGTCGGGTTGCACGAACAGCTCGACGCAGAGGACCCCGACCAGGTCGAGTTGGTCAGCGATCCGGAGGGCGATCTGGCGAGCCTGCTGGGCGGTCGATTCGTCGATCCCCGCCGGGCAGAGGGTGACATCGAGGATGTGGTGGGCGTGCCGGTTTTCGAAGATCGGGAAGACGGCCGCTTCCCGCTGGGGATTGCGGGCGACGATCGCCGAGATCTCGCAGCGGAAAGGGATCACCTGTTCGACCACGACCCGGTCGCTGCCAAAGAGTTCAGCCAGCTCGGCCACTTCGGCCTCGTGGTCGATCCGCCGCTGTCCCTTGCCGTCGTAGCCGCTGCGAGCGCGTTTGACGATCACCGGAAAGCCGAAGGCTGCCAGGGCCGCGGTCAGCTCACGCTGCCCTGCCTCGGTCGTCAGATCGGTGATCGTCCGGAAGGGGGTGACCGGGAGTCCGCAGTCGAGCATCGTCTGCTTTTCCACGCTGCGGTCTTGGGCCGTCGCCAGGACCCGGGCGCTCGGGTGGGTCGGCACCGCCGCGGCGATCCGCCGGACCGCCGCGTCGGGGATGTTCTCAAATTCAAGCGTGACGACCGCGCACTCGCTCGCCAGGCGATCGAGATTTTCGGGACTGTAGGGTCCGGCGATGACGGCGTCGGCGACCTGGGCGGCGGGGCCGTCGCGATCTTCGGTCAGCACGACGACGCGATAGCCCATGCGGCGGGCGGCCAGGGCAAACATCCGTCCCAGTTGCCCGCCTCCCAGCATCCCGATCGTCGCCCCCGGCAGGATCGGTGTGAGGCTGGCAGCGGGAACTTCGGTCGCGGCCGTCGCGGCCTGTTGCTCAGCACTCATGAAGGGCTCTCCGGCGACGGGAGGTCAGCGGTCTCCAGGACCGCCGCGGTTTGACGTTCGATGAAGTCGGTCAGCCGTGCAGCGAGCGGGCGATCCTGCAGGGCGAGGATGCGGGCCGCCAGGAGACCGGCGTTCTTCGCCCCGGAACGGCCGATCGACATCGTGGCCACCGGGATACCGCCAGGCATCTGGGCAATCGACAGCAGCGAATCGAGTCCCTGCAGGGCGCGGCTCTGCACCGGCACACCGATCACCGGCAACGGCGTTTCCGATGCGACCATCCCCGGAAGATGCGCCGCCCCTCCGGCGCCGGCGATGATCACCTGCAGCCCACGCTCCGCCGCCGTGGCGGCGTATTGCATCATCTGCTGGGGCGTGCGATGGGCCGACACGACGCGGCATTCGTGCGGGATCTGCAGTTCGCTCAGCATCGCATCCGCATGCCGCATGGTCTCCCAGTCGTTGCGGCTGCCCATGATCACGCCGACTCGGGGAGAGGCATTTGGAACGGGAGCAGTCACGCGTTGGTACTCGTTAGGAGGATCGGGAAGGCGGTCGAAAGGGCGCTCGAAGACCCGCTCCTAAAAGTTTTAACGCTCGCAGCCCTGGCGGGGAACTCCTGCCGCCGATTCCGGCCATCTCTTCAGTCCGGGGCCGTGGCGGGGCGCCCGAGCAGGTGCCGAAGGGCCGGTTCGAGGGTGGGGAAGCGGAAGCGATAACCGCTTTCTAGCAACACCTCGGGCCGGACGCGGGTGCTGGCCAACAGGAGCGCGTCGGCCATCTCGCCGAGCAGCATCCGGAGGCCGAGGGCGGGGGCCGGCAGGGCGGCGGGGCGATGGAGCACCTTCCCCAGGGTGTCCGCGAATTGCCGATTGCGGACCGGTTCGGGGGCCGTGAAGTTGACCGCCCCCCGGATCTCCTCGTGCCCCAGCACGTGGTAGATCCCGCCGAGCACGTCGTCGAGGGCAATCCAGCTCCACCACTGATCGCCCTTGCCGAGCGGCCCGCCGGCGAACCATTTGGTCGGGGTCAACATCTTTTCGAGTGCGCCGCCCCGCGGGGAGAGGATCAAGCCGAAGCGAAGATGCACCACCCGAATCCCCGCTTCGGCAGCAGGGCGACACGCTTCCTCCCATTCTTCGGCCACGCCCGCCAGGAAATCGTGCCCTGGCGACGCCTGCTCGGTCAGCATCTCGTCGCCGCGGTCGCCATAGAAACCGGTCGCCGAAGCGCACAGGAGGGTCCGCGGTTTCGCCTCCAGACGGGCCAGGCGTTCGCATAAGGCGCGGGTCTTCTCGACGCGGCTCTCTCGGATTCCCTTTTTGATTTCTGACGTCCACCGCTGGGCGGCGATCGGCTTGCCGGCGAGATGGATCACGGCATCGAGCCGCTGCAGTTTTTGATCGTCGCAGGAAGGTTCCCAGATCGCGATCTCGTCCTCGCGGTCGGTCGGCCGCCGGACAATGGGGTCGACCCTGTGCCCGAGTTGGGTCAGCAGCGGACAGAGTTGGCTTCCCAGTAAGCCCGTGCTGCCGGAAACCGCGATCCGCTGGGGGGGAAGCGGCGTGTCGATGCCAAGTTGAAGATCGTTCATGGTCGTATTGTGCCGGTAGGCGAACATCGCGTCGAGCTGGCGGCCGATCGTCTGGCCCCCCATCGCTTGGCCGAGGCTTCCCAGCGGCAAGGCGTAATCGATCCGATCGGTCAATTCACTGCGGCCTGCCCCCCGCGAGGCGAACTGATGGCGATGGGTCCACGCGGCAAAGGGGCCGCTGCGCTGCACATCGACGAACAAGTGGGGCGGGTCGAGGGCGGTGTGTTCGGCCACCCAGCGGACCGAAATCCCCCCGTTGCGGATTTTTAACGTCACCCGGCTGCCCGGCGCTAAGCTATCGTCGCTGGCGGCGATCGACACGTTTTGCCAGGGAGGCAGCAGCCGCTGGAGCGCACCCGGGCGTTGGTGGTAGGCGAAAGCCTCTTCGACCGGGACGGGGAGGACTACCTGACGTTGGAAATGCTGCATGCCGGAATGCCAGGACAGCGAAAAGTCGGTCGGAGGGATCAAGTCGGGCGGAAGCGTCGGAGCCTGTCCAGCTGCGAGGCAGGCCTGGCAGGCGGTCGCCACACGAGGGCTCGATCAGGCCATCTCCTGTTCGAGCGCTCCCACGTCGATATTCCCCGCCATCGCGGTCAGCTTCTCGAGGGCTCGCTTTTCGAGCTGACGCACCCGCTCCTTCGAGACGCCGAGGCGGTCGGCAAGGGCCTGCAGGGTCTGGACGCGGCGGTGCGATCCGAGGGCGAAGCGGGCTCGGACAATCAGCTTCTCGCGGCGGTCGAGATCGCCCAACATCACCGACAAGTGACTGCGAAGGGTGTGCCACCGCTTTTCGCTCATCGCCGGGGCCCGCCCTTCGTCGCTGAAGTCCAGCCCCAGGTCCTGCAAACCGCTGGAGACCTTCTGACGTTCTTCCTGCTTTTGCACCACCGAGCGGTACGCGTCGCGGCGAACGACTTGGGTCGCATAGGTGCTGAACCGGAAACCGCGACCGAAATCGAACTTGTCCGAAGCCCGCATCAAGGCGACGATGCCATCGCTCAGCAAGTCATCAAAAGCGTTGTGCTGGTTGACGAATTTCTTGACGATCGAAAACACCAAACGGAGATTCGCTTCGACGATCCGGTCGCGGTGCCAATCGGCCAACCATAGCAGGCGTTCGACCAATTCCATTTGAGCGCGGGAAGGACGCGCGGCGTTCAGCCGCGAGCGGAACTGGGTCGCCTGATGGCGGAGGAAATTCATCCGTTCGAAGAGCAAACGTTCCTGGTCGGGGGTCAGCAGCGGGGCAGCGCACAGCCGCCCGAGATGGGCCGGCATTTCGGCCGTCGTCGAGCGGCGATCGGCCGCCTCCTCCCGCGGAGCCAACGCGAGCGTTTCCGAGAAAATTTCGATGCCTGCTGCCGGTTCTGCGAATCTCGCGTTATGGATGAAGCCGATCTCCTGCTTCAGCAAGCCCTTCAACCGGCTGCGGAGGGCTTCGGCCGAAAGCGTGCGGAGGTCGTCGCGGCTGGCGAAGTACTCCGCGTTGGCGGTCGCCAACTCGCTCGTTTGCAGCCAAGCGGGAACGCGGGTGCGGCCCTGACCGGTGGATTGCGGACGGGCGGCCCGCGAGGGGGCGTCGGCGATCGTGGGGGTGACGGGAGACGTCGACATGGCTGGCTCCACCTTCGGGAATGCGAGGAAAGGGCTCTTCGGCGCGGCCGCTGAGCGGGCTTGAACGTTTTCGGTCTGAGAAACGTTCAAAACGTTCATCTACTTGTATCGGCCGGGGGCGGTTCGAGCAAGTCGGTGCTTTCGAAAAACGGGAAACTTTTCCAGATGACCCAATAAAGCTTTGTAAATCGAGTCATTTCTTCGGTTTCTTGATTGCCAGATCGGCTGGCACGCGCTACCGTGGGCACTGAACGCTTTGAATTGCAAAAACGTTCATTCCGTTCGGGCTGAGCCGGTCCGGGTGCAGGTGGTGGGCCGGTTGCCCGCAATTTGGAGATTTTTTCCTTGCAACGTGAGCAACTCATGGCCGCCCGCCAGCCCGTGTTCTCCTCCAAGCAGATCGCTGCCGCCCTGGGGGTCAGCGTCTCCTCGGTCAAGCGTTGGTGCGACCGGGATTCGATCCCCACGGTTCGCACCGTCGGTGGCCACCGCCGCGTCCCGCTCGATGGACTGCTGCATTTCCTCCGCGGCTCCGATTACCAGTTGGTCGACCCCGCAGCGATCGGGCTGAGCAGTCCGCTCGTCGACCCCCAAGCGGCCCCGGCGTGGGATCGCGGGACGGAGCGGGGCCGGTTCCAGCACGCCTTGCTCGAGGGTGACGAGGTGGCGGCCCGCGCCCTCTTTTGGCGGTACCTCCAGCGGTCTCCGAACCAGTCGCTGGCGGCCGAGCAATTCATCACCGCGGCGATGGCCCAGTTCGGTCACGCCTGGGAGGACGGGCAGGTCCAGGTGTATCAAGAACGGCGGGCCTGCGAGATCAACCGCCGGTTGCTGAACGAGTTGCGGCAGCGGATCCTGTCGCGTCGCGATCTCACCCAGGCCCCGATCGCGATCGGCGGGTCGCCGGCCGGTGATCCGTATCAGCTGCCTTCCGCCTTGGTCGAAGTGGCCCTGCTCGAAGCGGGCTGGAACGCGATGAATTTGGGTAACGACCTGCCCCTCGATTCGCTCCTGCAGGCGGCGATCGATTACCAGCCGCGGCTCTTTTGGCTGAGCACCTCGGCGGTCGCCGACGAACCGCGGTTTGTCGAGGACTTCAATCGGTTGGCCGACGCCCTTTCCCCCGAGGTCGCTTTGCTGGTGGGGGGGCGCGGGCTGAGCGAATCGCTGCGGCCACGCCTCCGCTACACCGCCTATTGTGACAACCTGGGGCAGATGATCGGGCTGGCGACGGCACTCAAAAATTCGCAGTCGGAAATCCCTCCCACCGGTCAGCAAGACACCGGCGGCGGGCTGTCCACCGAACCGACGGGTTGATTCAACATCGCGCCGGAGGTCGCAAATCGTTCAGGGGGGGCAGCTGGCCGGCCAGGCGACGGGCCAAACGGCAGGCGAGCAGGCAGACCCAGCTCAGAGGATTCGCTTCCGGCAAGGTCGGCAGGATCGAAGCGTCGCAGATCCATAATCGCTCGGTCTCCCGGACGCGGAAATCAGGGTCGACGACCGACTGCCGATCGGTCCCCAGCCGGCAGGTCCCGACCGGATGGTAGAGCGTTTGCGCGTAGCGGGCGACGGCCCGCCGGAGCGATGTTTCCGACTGCCGACGGCTGCCCGGGAGGAGCTCCTCGCCGCAGTATCGGTCGAGGGGCGGCATGGCGAAGCGTCGTCGTGCCTGCGCGATGCCGGCGACCAGCACTGCGAGATCGCGGGGGTCTTGCAGGTAGGCCGGGTCGATCCGCAGCGGAGCGGCCGCGTCCCGGTCGCTCAGCCGCACCGTTCCGCGGGACCGCGGGGCCGTGTCGGTGACGCCGATCGTCATGGCGGCCGCCGCGGTTTCGCGAGGATGACGCAGGTAATCGGTCGGCGTGACGTGTAATTGGATCCGGGCGGCCGCTGCGGAGCCCTCGGACCCGTGGGTCACGGGGAAAAAGCCTCCCGCCTCGGCCAGATTGCAGCTCAGCGGGCCCTGACCGGCGTAACCCCAGCGGGCCAGGTCGCCGACGCCCCACTCCGCCGGAAACCGTGCGGCGGCGGGGATCGCCCGGATCACCGGCATGATCAGGTGATCGGCCAGCTGGCGGCCGACGTCTTCCGCGGCGGCCCGGCAGCGGATCCCCAGTTCGGCCAAATGGGCTGGCGGACCGATACCGCTTCGCATCAGGATCGCCGGCGACTGGAGCGTGCCGGCGGCGAGCACGACCCCCTGGCGGGCGGTCAATGTCCGGCCGGCCTTGCCCGGCCCGCCCTGCAGACGCACGCCGACGGCGCGGGGGCCTTTCCAGAGGATCGATGCGACGGTCCCTGAGTCGGTGGCTAGGCGGCCCCGCCGCTGAGCCGCCGAGGAGGCGTCCGCCGACGCGGTCAGGAGATCGCCGGCCGTGCGGCGCCGCCCCCGCCGGTTGACGCGCTGGTAAACCGTGGGGCCTTCGGTCAGCGCCCGATCGTCGGCCGGGGCGGTGGCCAAGAAGCGTTGGGCGGGTTGGGAAAGCCACCGCGGCGTTTCGGGTTGCAGCCGGGATTCGGCGGCCTGCAGGTCGGCTTGCAGGCTGGGCACCGACCAGGCCGGCCCGGCGAGGGCGGGTAAGCGTTCCCAGTCGACAGCGGTGGGCGGGCACCAGATCATCGCATTGATCAGGCTGGACCCCCCCAGGCCACGCCCCCGAGGCCAAGCAAGCTGGCGGCCCGCCAGGCCAGGTTGGGCGACGGTTTGGAAGTCCCAGTCGAGCGGTCCGCCGAAGGCGCGCAGGTATTCCGCTGGGCGGCGGGGGACGTCGGGCCGAGTCGAACCGGCCTCGATCAGCACGATTTCGGCGGCGGTTCGTTCCTGGAGTTCCGCTGCCAGCAGGCAGCCCGCGGGGCCTCCGCCGACGATGATCAGGTCCGCGTCGGGCAAGGCCTTACTCGCATGAGGGGGCAGGGAAATCAGACGCGCTGGCGGGTAAACGGTCTCGTCAGCGGCCGGTCCGGGGATTACGATTTTTGCGTTCCGGCGTTCGCTTCGTGGCGGCCGCCCGCTTCGATCGTTTTTGCAGATGCTCCCGACGCCCGCCATGTTTGAATCGGTCTCGACCGCTCCGCCGGATGCCATTCTTGGCCTTTCCGAAGCCTTCCAGAAGGACCCGCACCCGGAAAAAATCAATCTCAGCGTGGGGGTCTACCAGGACGCCGAGGGACGGACCCCGATCCTTCGCTGCGTCAAAGAGGCGGAGCGTCGGCTGGTGGAACACGAGCCGACGAAGTCGTATTTGGGGATCGATGGGCTTGGCGAATTCCGTCGCCATGTCCAGCGGCTGCTGTTTGCCGATCAGATCGATCCCGCACGGACCGTCGTCATGCAGGCGCCGGGCGGAACCGCCGGCTTGCGGATCGCTGCCGATTTCCTGGCCGGGCACTTTCCCGGCAGCCGCGTCTGGGTTTCCAACCCGACCTGGGCCAATCATATGGCGATCTTCCAGGCGGCCCGCGTTCCCGCCGAGACCTACCGTTACCTCAACGCCGACAAGACGGGACTTGATTTCGACGGGATGATCGCCGACCTCCGCGAGCAGGCCGCTCCCGGCGATGCGGTCCTGCTGCACGCCTGTTGCCACAACCCGACCGGCGTCGACCCGACCGCCGCCCAGTGGCAGCAGCTGGCCGAGTTGCTTCGCGACCGGCAGCTGCTGCCCTTCCTCGACTTCGCCTACCAGGGGTTCGGGACCGGCCTGGAGGAGGATGCGGCGGGCTTGCGTACGGTGTTGGCAGCTTGTCCCGAAGCCTTGATCGCTAATTCGTTTTCCAAAAATTTCGGGCTCTACAGTGAACGCGTCGGCGCCGCGGTCCTGGTCGCCGGGCAAGCCGAGGCGGCGGAGGCGGCCCGCAGCCAGCTGAAACGCGTCGTGCGGTCGAACTTCAGCAATCCGCCGCGGCATGGCGGGGCGATCGTCGCCACGATCCTCGACGATCAGGAACTGACGGCGGTGTGGCAGGAAGAGCTGGCGGCGATGCGGGCCCGCATCGCCACCATGCGTCGTCGCTTTGTCACCCAGATGCACGCCTTGCAGGACCGCCAAAACTTCGGCTTCCTGCTGGATCAAAATGGCATGTTTTCCTTTAGCGGACTCAACCCGATGCAGGTCGACCGGCTGCGGACCGAGCACAGCGTCTACATCGTCGGCAGCGGTCGGATCAATGTGGCGGGGATCACCGAAGCGAACCTGGAACGGCTCTGCCAGGCGATCGTCGCCGTAAGTGACACCTAGGCCCTCTCCGGAAATCACCCCTCATCCTCTTCTTCTCCCCCGCGATCCGCTGCGCGGCGGGGGAGAAGGGACGTACCGGAGTCGCGAGGCGACCAGTTTTTTGGTTTTCGGGCAGAGCCTGGGCCGGCCGGCTACCGCGATCCGGCCAGGGCGTCGAGGGCCGGTTGGCCGGTCAGCGGGGCTTCGCAGGTGTAGTTCTGACAAACATACAGCGTCGCCTCGCCGTCGAGCGGGGCCTTGCGCGCGGCGAGCGCCGCCAGCGGGCCGCTGGCAGGTGGCTCGCCGGTGACGATCGCCAGGGTGGTCGCCGGCCGGTAGTGGGCAAAGTAGGCGTCGAGCAACGGCCCCTGGCTTTCCGCCGTGGGACCCGCGATCACGACCTGTTGCCCGGGGCGGTGCCAGAGGTCGAGGGCCAGCAGCAACTTGCCGGCCGCCGCCGCTTGCTCGCTGAGGACCCGCTGCCCGGCGACCAGGGTCCGTTCGGCCGCTTCCCGAAAGCTCGCCTTGTCGGTCAGTCGACCGAGCCGGAGGAGGGCCGTCGCCGCCGAGCCGCTCGAGCTGGGGATACTGTTGTCGTGCCAGTCCTTGGTCCGGGTGATCAGCGTTTCCGCATCGTCGGCGGTGTAGAAGAAGCCGCCGACCGCTTCGTCTTCGTAGTGTTCGATCATCTGTTCGGCCAGCGTCACCGCCCGCTCGACCCAGCGGGCCCGACCGGTCGCCTCATAGAGGGCGATCAAGGCTTCGATCGTGTAGGCGTAATCATCGAGGTAGGCCAGCAAGTGCGCGACGCCATCGCGGTAGGCGTGCAGCAAACGACCGTCTTCCCGCCGCATCGTCGACCAGAGGAATTCCGCGGCCCGTTCGGCGGCAGCCGCATCGTCGGGGGCGGCGAGCACGCGGCTGCCCAGTGCCAGGGCGTGGATCGCCAATCCGTTCCAGCTGGTCAGGACTTTGTCGTCCCGACCGGGATGGACGCGGTTGTCCCGATGTTTTCGTAGCTGCTCGCGGTCTTCGGCCAGTTCTCGCTTGAGGGTCGCCAGGTCCTCTCCCTCGGCCTCGGCGATGGTGGCCAGCGGGGCTGCCAGATGGAGGATGCTGTGCCCTTCGAAATTGCCGCCGGGGGTGACATCGTAGATCCGATTGAAGCGTTCCCCACGTTGCGGGCCGAGGACCTCGGTCACTTCGGCGGGAGACCAGACGTAGAACTTCCCTTCGACCCCTTCGCTGTCCGCATCCTCGCTGCTGTGGAAACCGCCGCCGGCGTCGGTCATCTCGCGGATCAGGTAATCCAGCGTCTCGCGGGCGACCGTGGCGAAGCGGTCTTCGCCGGTGATCTGGTAGGCATGCAAGTACAGCCGGGCCAATCCGCCGTTGTCGTACAGCATTTTTTCAAAGTGGGGGACCAGCCATTCGGCATCGACACTGTAGCGGGCAAAGCCGCCGCCCAGGTGATCGTAGATTCCTCCTTGGGCCATCTTGTCCAGCGTGTTGGTCACCGGGGTGAGGTAGGCCTCGTTGCCGGTCCGTTGCCAAGCCTGCATCAGCAATTCGAGATCGGTCACGTGGGGGAATTTGGGGGCTTCGCCAAACCCACCCCAGCGGGCATCGTGGATTCGTACCAGTCGCTCGCAGGCATCCTCGACGGCGGTCGCCGGCGGAGGCGTCTCGCCCGCCGCGCTGGGGCCCGCGGCGACCTGCTGCAAGGCCTCGGTGATCTGGCCGGCCGATTCGAGCACCTCCTCCTCGCGGGTGTTCCAGGCGTTGGCGACCGCTTCGATCACCTGGCCAAAGCCGGGCATCCCCGCCCGCGGTTCGGCCGGCCAGTAGGTTCCCGCATAGAACGGTTGCCGGTCGGGCGTCAGGAAGACGCTCATCGGCCAGCCGCCGTGGCCGGTCATCATCTGAACGGCATTCATGTAGATCTGGTCGATGTCGGGACGTTCTTCCCGGTCGACTTTGATGCAGATGAAATGTTGGTTGAGCAGTCCGGCGATCGCCTCGTTTTCGAAGCTTTCGTGTTCCATCACGTGGCACCAATGACAGGCAGCGTAACCGACCGACAAGAAGATCGGCCGATGTTGCTGCTGGGCTTGCTGCAACGCTTCTGCTCCCCAGGGGTACCAGTCGACCGGATTGTCCTGGTGCTGGAGGAGATACGGGCTGCGGGCATCGGCGAGGCGATTCGGCATGATCGGCCTATCGAGGGGAAGAAGCAGGAACGATTCGGAACGTCGGGTCAGACTTTCAGCCTAACGGATCGGCGCCCGTCCCGAAATCGCCGCGTGGCGAGCGCCGCGGGGCACGCGGCCCTAGCGATCGATCTCGTATTCGGTGATCTTGCGATAGGCGGTCGCCCGGCTGATGCCGAGCAGTTTGGCGGCCGCCGGCACGTTGCCGTCGCTCCGCTGCAGGGCCTTGCGGATCAGGCGTTTTTCCCAGTGGTCGATGCGGAGCGTATCGATCGTGCTCATCCCCGTGTCGCGGAGGCCCAGGTCTTCCGGTTCGATCGCGGGATCCTCCGCCATCACCACCGCGCTATCGATCACGTTGCGGAGTTGGCGGACGTTGCCCGGCCAGGCGTAGCTCAGCAGGCGGCTGCGGGCCGCCGCGGTCAGCTCCAGCAGCGGGCGGCCATGTTGACGGCGGAAATGTTCCAGGAAGTGGTCGACCAACATCGCGATGTCCTGTTCGCGATCGCGGAGCGGCGGCACGACCAGTTCGAACACACTCAAGCGGTAATAGAGGTCTTCCCGGAATCGCTTTTCGCGGACCAGGCTAGCGAGGTCCCGGTTGGTGGCGGCGATCACCCGCACGTCGGTCCGTACCTCCGCGGTCGCCCCCACCGGCAGGAACGGATGTCCTTCCAGGATCCGCAGCAGCTTGGCCTGGCCTTCGAGCGTCAGTTCCCCGATCTCATCCAGGAACAGGGTCCCGGTGTGGGCCTGTTCGAACCAGCCGACATGGTTCGCATCGGCTCCGGTAAAGGCCCCTTTGCGGTGACCGAAGAGCTGGCTTTCCATCAATTCCCGCGGGATCGCCGCACAGTTGACGCTCAGCAGCGGCCGTTCGTTGCGGGGGCTGGCGCGGTGCAGCGCGCGGGCGACCAGTTCCTTTCCCGACCCACTTTCGCCGCGGATCAACACCGAGCCGTTGGCGCGGCCGACCTTTTGGACCTTCGCCTTCAGTTTCTGCATCGGGGGGCTTTCCCCGATCAGTTCATCGAGGTCCGCATTGCGGTCGGCCAACCGTTGCTGCTCGGTCTCCAGCGAATGCTGGCGACGGAGCGAGGCGAGGGCCACGCCCAACAGCCGTCCGGAGGCGACCGCCAGTTCGAAGTCGGAACGGGAGAAACGTTGTTCTTCACGGTACAGGTGCAACACGCCGACACGCGACTGATCGGCGAGCAGCGGCACGCAGATCGCATCGGACCACTGCTGCGCCGGGGCCGAATCGTTGCCCGGTCCGATCAGCGGGTTCTCGACCATCCGTTCCTTGATCCAGATCGCTTCCCCCTCCTGGATGACGCGGCGGGTGAGGTCTTCGCGGAGCGACACCGTGCCGGCGGCCTGCGGCGGCGAGACCCGCTCGGCGGTCAGCTTGCCCGTCCCCAGGTCCCACAAGATCGCCAGCACGTCGGCGGCGGTCTGCTGGCGGAGCAGGTCGATGGCGTAGCCGGCCACGTCCTTGGCATCGCCGCTCCGCAGCAGGATCAGGCTCAACTGGTAAAGATCGACCAGGTGCCCGGCCTGGGCGGCTTGACGCAACGGGTCTTCCGGGGCGAGGGCGACTTCGCCGACCAGATCGCTCATCGGCCGATCGAGGTGGATCGTCTGGGTCAAAGCGCCCTTCTCGTTCGCTTCGGTCGAAGGTTCGCTGAACTGCAGTTCGGTCCCGCCGACCTGCACCACCGATTGATCGAGCAAGGCCGCGTGATCGGTCTTCTGTCCGTTGACCAGCATCCCGTTGCGGCTTTTCGTATCGCGCACCTGCCAGCGATCTTCTTCGAAGTAGACGACGGCGTGGTAGCGGGAACAAACCGGGTCGGTCAGCATGATCTCGCAACTGCTGCCGCGGCCGATATGGAGCGGCCGGGAGCTGTCGAGCGGGAATTGGCGGCCTGCTTCGGGGCCGGAGCGAACGGTCAGGTAGGCAGCCATGGGCGTCTGAACGGAGTAAGGCAAACAGGGGCCGTGCGGCGTCCCGTCGGTGCGGTTCCCCTCCGACACGGAAGGCGGCGCCGCATCGTACCACGAACCGGGCTGCTTTCGACATCCGAGCGGTGCCGCTGGCCAGCCGTCGGGTCAGCGTTCATAATCGTCACCGCCTGCTCGGCCGCCGCGCCGCCACCGGCAGGCGGCGGAGGCCTTCGCTCGTTTCCTTTCGATCGGTGTTGCTGTGGCATGACTTCCTCGCGTCCTTCCCCTGAAGATCCCGTGTCCCCTGAAGATCCCGTGCCGGAGCCGCACGATCCGACCGGCCAGATCGTCTGGCACGATCACGCGGTCGGGCCGGTCGATCGCCAGCGGGTGCTCGGCCAACGCGGCTGCGTGGTCTGGTTTACCGGCTTGAGCGGCTGCGGGAAGAGCACGATCGCCAATGCGCTCGACCAGCAATTGGTGCAGCGCGGCGCCGCGGCGATGCTCCTGGACGGCGACAACCTCCGGCACGGTCTCTGCGCTCCGCCCCCGCGGCTGGCCGCCCGGCACGGCGAGGCGTTCGCCGCCCGTTTTGGGCTCGGCTTCGGTCCCGAGGATCGCGAGGAGAACATCCGCCGGATCGGCTCGATCGCGCAGCTCTTCGCCTCGGCCGGCCTGATCACCCTGACCGCCTTCGTCAGCCCCTACCGCCGCGACCGCGACCGGGTGCGGGAACTGGTCGAAGGGAGCGGCCAGGCGGGGGATTTTCTGGAAGTCTTTGTCGATACGCCGCTGGAGATCTGTGAGGCCCGCGATCCGAAGGGACTGTACCAGCAGGCCCGGGCCGGCGCGATCCCCCACTTCACCGGGATCAGCGATCCGTACGAAGCCCCGACCGCTCCCGAGGTCCATCTGCGGGGCGGCGACGGATGGGCTCCCGCCGAGCTCGCGGCCGAAGTGCTGGCCGCCCTGGAAACCCGCGGCATCTTCTCCCCCTCCTTCCCTGGATGAGCGGTCTCCGCGGCTTGCCATGAGGAAAGATCCCGAGCGGTTGGCCGAGGCCTTGATCGCCGCTTTGCCGAAGGCCTCTGCCAGGCGGTCCTGAGCGACTACGAAGGCACGTGCGGCTTTTCGAAAAACTTGGCGATCGTTGCGGGCGTTGGAGGCGGGGTGACCAGGGAGACCACCACCGTCGTCACGGCACTCGAGAGGACCATCACCACGACCGGCATCAGCTCGTACGAGTTCTCGCCCACCGGCAGGCGGAGGACGAACTGGCTGAGCCCACCCTCCTCGATCGGTACCTGCAGGCCGTAGTAAAACAGGATGCACCAACTGATGATCGCGGCAAAGATCCCGCTGATCGCTCCGGCGGCGGTCAGTCGCCGCCAATAGAGCGCGGCCAGCACGATCGGAAAGAGCGCACTGAAGCCGCTAAAGCACCACACGCCGAGCGCGAATACGCTGCGGATATTGCCCAGGCTGAAGAGGTAGACCAGGGCCACGATCCCGATGATGAAGAGGCGGGTAAAGCGGACTTGCTGCTTGTCCGAAAACCGCTTCTCTCCCAAGTAGTGGATCAGGATGTCGTTGTTGAAGATCGTGCCGATGCAGAGGAATTGGCTGTCGAGGCTGGACATGATCGCCGCCAGGATCCCGGCAGCCAGGAAACCGCCGAGGATCGGACCGGTTTGCGTCTTCACCAGGAAGGGCAGGATCGTGTTGGCGTTGTCCGGGACCGGAGGCTTGGCCGGCATCAAACTGCCCGTCGCCCAGACGCCGACCAGCACGCAGGGAACCCAGACGATCATGATGAACAACGGATGGCAGACGACCGACAGCTTGAACGCGTTGGCGTTGCGGGCGGTCATCCAGTGCTGGAAGAGATGCGGGAACATCCCGACCGACAACGGGATCAGCAGGTAAGTCAAAAACTTCGTCTTGCTCATCTCCGCGCGGGTCGCTTTTTCCTCCGGGATCGATTGTCCGAGCGCTTGCAGGTTTTCGATCAGGCTGTCTTGTCCGCCCAGTTTATAAGCGATCACGAAGAAGGTGATCACGCCCAAGATCATGAAGACGATCGTCTGGAAGGTGTTGGCCCAGGTCGTTCCCCGCATCCCTCCAAAGAAGACGTAGATCAGGACGACGACGCAAATCACCAGCGAGCCGATCCAGGCGGGGATGCCGCCGTGCAGGCCGGGGTCGATATTGCCGTCGAGGCCCATCGCGGGAAACATTTCGGGAGCGAGCCCGGCGGTCATCGCCTGCATCACCGCCCCGCCGCTGAGGACGCCGATCAACAGGTAAGGAATCACCAGGCCGACCAGGATCGGAAACAGCAGCAGGCCGACAAAGTCACTTTCCAACCGGTCGCGGAAAAACTGGATCTGCGTCGAGTACTTGTGACGGCGGGCCAGCGACCAGACCTTGACGCCGATCACGAAAAAGCAGAGCGAATGGATGATCCCGCTGCTGCTGGCCAACATCCCATAGACCCCGATCCCTTCGCGGAACGCTTCCCCGCTGCTGCCGACCAGGGCAAAGGCGGTCATCGTGGTCCCGAACACGCTCATCAGCAGCAGGAACGGCCCGATCGAATGGCTGGCGAGCTGGTAGTCCTCCTTCGTGCCCCGAAACAAGCGGCTGGAAAAAACGCCCAGCAGCAGCAGCATCGCCAGATAGCCGAGGATGATGATCAGCTGGGGAAGACCGGCGTGAAGCATTACATGTTCTCCTGATGCGGGCGTTCCAGCGAATCACCTTCGCGCTGTTCGACGACGGCCTTCGTCTCTTCGATGATTTCCACCGGCCAGGCAATCTTGGTCGCCAGCCACCAGGTCAGCGTGGCCCCGAGCGAAATGCAGGCATGGTAAAAGAGGCCGATCGGCATGAAACCGAAGACGAGCGTCTCGTCATGCCAAAACCAATTGTCTTGGTGGGCGATCAACAGCAGGACCACCAACACCGCGATGATGGTAGGGCCGGAACGTCGCGCATTCATGGATCGAAGCCAGGCGGGAGGGGGCGGGCGGGGAAGCGGGAGTGAGCAGTCTACTGCACTCGAGCGGTCGGCGGGAAGATGTGGCCCCCGTCGCGGCGGGAAGGGGCTGCGGGGACCCGGCCAGGGGGTTCCGGCGGGGGAGGTCGACGCGGCCGTCAGGACGACTAAGCTAAGGACACCAAGGGATCCGATCACCGCCAACGATCACCTTGTTTTGTTCCTCGCTTTCGATGAATCGCTCCTTTGGCTAACTGGGAACCTTGGCTGACCGTGGGCGTGGCCGGTTTTTTGCTTGGCGGGCTCGCCCTCCGCTTGGCCTCGACGGAACTGCTGGCCCTCGCCTGCCTCGGAACCTTGATGCTGGTCGGCAACCTGACCGGCTCGCCGCTGCTGCCGACCGCCCAGGAAGCGCTGTCGGGATTCGGCAACACCGGGGTGATCACGATCGGCTTGCTGTTCGCGATGGTGGCGGGCTTGGAATTGACCGGAGGAACGCAACTGGCCACCGGTTGGTTGCTCAACCGGGCCCGCGGCTTGACCGACGGGCAACTTCGCTTGCTGACCCCGGTCGCGGCACTCAGCGGGTTTTTGAACAACACGCCGGTCGTGGCCGCCCTCCTCCCGGCGGTCGGCGATCTGAGCAAACGGACGGGGGTCGCCGCCAGCCGTTTTTTCCTGCCGCTCTCCTACGCCGCGATGCTGGGCGGGATGTGCACGATCATCGGGACCAGCACCAACCTGCTGGTCAACGACCTGTTGGCGGAAAAGCAGGCGAGCCTGTCGGCTGCGGTCGCCGCCGCCACGACGCCGGCGGAGCGGGCCGCGGTGGAAGCGACGCTCCCCCGCGACGAGGTCCGCCCCTTTAACTTCTTCGAACCGGGGATCGTCGGCTTGCCGGCCGCCCTCTGTGGGTTGGTCTACATCCTGGTGGGCACGCGGTGGCTGCTGCCCGCACGCCGCCCGGCCGTCAGTTCGGTCGACGATCCGCGGCAATACACCGTCGAAATGACCGTCACCCCCGGTGGCCCGCTGATCGGGCGGACGATCGAGGAAGCGGGGCTGCGGCATCTGCCGGGGCTATTTCTCGTCGAGATCCAACGCGACGGGGCGGTCTTGCCGGCGGTCGCTCCCAACGAACGGTTGCTGCCGAATGACCTGCTGATCCTGGTCGGGGCGCTCGATTCGGTGGTCGATTTGCAGAAGATCCGAGGGTTGGCACCGGCGACCGACCAGACCCGCAAGCTCGATGCCCCCGCCTGGTACCGGACGCTGGTCGAGGCGGTGGTCAGTCATCGCTGCCCGCTGGTCGGCAAATCGATTCGCGAAGGCCAGTTCCGCACACGCTACGGGGCGGCGGTGATCGCGGTCGCCCGCGGCGATCAGCGGGTGCCGGGCAAGCTGGGCGACGTGGTGCTGGAAGCGGGGGACGTGCTGCTGCTGGAGGCCCCTTCCAGCTTCCTCTCGCACCGCGGCGATTCCCGCGACTTCTTCCTGGTCAGCCGCGTCGACGGGGCGGCGGTGCGGCGTCCCGAACGGGCCGGCATCTCGCTGGCCATCCTCGGCGCGATGGTCTTCGCCGCCTCAGCCACGCAGGTGGAAATCGTCACCGCCGCCCTGGTGGCGACCTTGGCGATGATCGCGTTCCGCTGCTGCACGGCCAGCGAAGCGCGACGCAATGTCGACTGGTCGGTGCTGATCGTGATCGGATCGACGATCGGGATCGGCCGGGCGTTGGAACAGAGTCAAGCGGCTCGGCACATTGCCGAAACGATGCTGGTGATGACCGGCAACCAGCCTTTCTTAGCGCTCGCCATGGTCTACCTGGTGACGATGGTCTGCACTGAAATGATCACCAATAACGCGGCCGCCGTCCTGATGTTCCCGATCGCCTGGAATGCCGCCCAGGCGGTCGATGCCAATACCACCCCCTTTATCCTGGCGGTGATGATCGCCGCGTCGGCGGGGTTTTCGACCCCCTTCGGCTACCAGACCAACCTGATGGTCTACGGCGTTGGCGGCTACCGCTTTACCGACTACCTCCGGTTCGGGATCCCCCTCAACCTGATCGTCTTTGTGGTGGCGATGATCGTGATCCAGTGGGCGTGGCCGCTGTGACGGCAGGCCAGGCTCTTGTCCCCCGCCTCGACCCTGCCCCGGCGGAGGAACACGCCCTGCGAGACAAATACGCCCCGGCACGGTTTGTGCCGCCTTCAGCGGCTTGCCGGGGATTTCCCTGGTTCGCCCGCCCGCGATCCGCCGGGTCGGAGGCGTCCGATCCGGGCAAAATCGCCATTGACCTTGACGTGCGAATCTAGGAAGAGCGGCACTGCGAACCGGTTTTTGGGGCTCGCCGGATGTGGCACAAGCGAGGCGTAGCAGGGTAACGCAGGAAGGCTTAACGTGGTGGACTCCGACGACCTGATCGTGCAGGACCTGCGGAAAAGCTTTGGCGGCGTGACCGCCCTGGCAGGCGTCAGCTTGCGTTTGCAGGCGGGCGAACGGCTCGCTTTGTTGGGACCCAATGGAGCGGGCAAGACCACCCTCGTCCGTTGCCTATGTGGGCGGACCCGCCCGTCGGCAGGGACGCTCTCGCTGCTCGGCCAGCGGTTAATGCCTCGGACCCCCCGCGAGCGTCTCGGCGTGGTCCCGCAGGAAATCGCGCTCTACGCCGATTTGACGGCGCGGGAGAACCTGGTCGCTTTCGCGCGGTTTCACGGTTTGCGCGGGGGCCTGTTGCGCACCCGGGTGGCCTGGGCGTTGGAGTGGACGGGCTTGGCCGACCGGGCCGAGCAACTGGTCGGGGCGTTCTCCGGCGGGATGAAACGACGCATCAATCTTGCCTGTGGTGTGATGCATGAGCCGAAGGTGCTGTTGTTGGATGAGCCAACCGTGGGGGTCGATCCCCAAAGTCGCCAGCGGATTTTCGAGATGCTCGAAGAGCTGAACCGGCTGGGCACGTCGATCTTGCTGACCACGCACCATCTGGACGAAGCCGAATCGGCTTGCGATCGGATCGTGATTCTCGACCATGGCCAGGTCGTCGCCGATGGGACGCTCGCCGAATTGGTCCGCACGACGGTGGGGACCAAGCGACACGTCCGTCTGCAGGTCGAAACGGCTCCCGCCCAGCCGATCCCCGGGTGGACGCTCGGATCCGACGCGCGGACTTTGGAAGCCCGGGTCGAGGACGTCGGCGGCCAACTACCCGCCTTGTTGGAGGCGGCCAAGCGGGCCGGATGCCGGGTCGCCCAGGTCGAAGTCCAACGTCCCTCGCTACATCATGTCTTCCTGCATCTGACCGGTCATGCGCTCCGTGATTGATCACCGCAAGCTGATGACCCGATTGCGGCGGGCGATCGATTTTCGCACGGGGGACGTCCGCCGATGATCTGGACGGTGATCGGGATCGCGCTGGCGCGGCTCCGGCATAATCGCATCGAGCTGCTGCTGATCTTCGCGGTGCCGATCGCGTTTTTTAGTATCTTTGCGTTGATCTTTGGCAACGGCGTCGGTGGCGGACAAACGCCGCGGATCAAGACGCTGGTGGTCGATCGCGTG
>CAYNVI010000016.1:0-20383 GCA_964400585.1 uncultured Pirellulaceae bacterium
GTCACCGAGAGCCCCACTTTGTTCAACACGCACAGATCGGGAAGGTCATCGCCGATGTAGCAAACCTGCGGCGGCGTCAGCCCGAATTGTTCGATGATTTCCAAAGCGGCAGGCCATTTTTCCGAAACGCCCTGACGCACGACCTCGACGCCTAGTTCGGCCGCCCGCAGGCGAACCACCTGACTGCTGCGGGCGGTGAGGATACCGAAGTGAAACCCCAAATTTTGCCACAACTTGATTCCCAGACCATCGCGGACGTGGAAGGCTTTGGTTTCGACCCCCGCATTGTCATAGATGATCCGCCCATCCGTCAGCACTCCGTCCACGTCCGAAAGGATCATCTGGATCGGTTCCGCCAACTGAGGGTCGGCCGCAAGCGAGGGAATGGGCATGGCAAAGGATCGAGTAGGGCAAGGATCGAGCGGGGCAATCAACAACAGATCGGCAGCGGCGCTACGAAGCGTCCGCTGCGGGTAACGGCAAAATCGTGGCGGCCGGTTCGGTTAAGGAAACCACATCGGTAATATCGAGCAACCCGATCGGCTGCTGCTGTGCATCCAACACCGGCAATTCACTGATCCGGCGGTCGGAAAGTACCGCGATCGCCTCCTCGAGCAGGCTGCCGGCCGTCACCGTCTGCACGCTCCGCGTCATCACCTCGGCAATCGGGGCCTCCAACGGTGCCCCGCGATTCGATTCCAACAGACGTGCCAAATCGCTGTCGGTAAACAATCCCGCCAACCGTCCGGCTTGGTCCGTCAGCATCACCGCCCCCACGCGCCGCGATCCGCTCGCAGTGGTCAACATCGTCTCCCGCACCGAGGCGGTGTCCGAAGCCACGCGGCACGCCGTCAAGGGACGCATCCACTGCTCGACCCGCGTCAACTTCCGCCCCAGGCTGCCGCCGGGGTGAAAACGGGCGAAATCATAATGGGAAAACCCGCGTAAACGACTCGCCAATAAAGCGACCGCGTCCCCGACTGCCAGCATCGTCGTCGTGCTGCTGCTGGGGGCCAATCCCAATGGGCACGCTTCTGCGGGTCGCCCGAGCGCGACCACGCAGTCGGCCTTGGCCGCGACAGGATTGTCGTGATCGCCTGTAAACGCGATCAACGCCCGCGCCTGCTGGCTGAGCGCCGGCACAATCCGCACCAGTTCTTCGCTGCGGCCGCTGTTGGAAAGCGCCCAGACCAGGTCGGTCGACCGCACCATCCCCAGATCGCCATGGATCGCCTCGGCAGGATGCAAGAACTGCGCCGGCGAACCGGTGCTGGACAGCGTCGCTGCCAACTTGCGGCCAATCAAGCCTGCCTTGCCCATCCCGGTCACGATGATGGAACCCTCGCATTCGGCCGTCCACTGGGCCGCTTGGACCGCCTCCAACCCGAGCGAACGCGCCACCTGCATCAACGCCTCGGCTTCGGTGACGATGACATCCCGCAGGAACCGCACGCGGGCGATCGGGGTGCGCAAGTCCTCTCCACACGGCACGTCGTTCGTCGAAAGAGGTTGCATGGGCGTCATCCTTGACGTGGGGCTCCAACCGATCAGGCCCGCCGGCGGGCCGAGCGGCGAGTGTAGCCGGCAGCCGCAAATCCTCACAACGCCAGTCTGCTGCCGCAGTTACTTTGTAGCGGAACGGCGCGAGCCTTCCGGTTTCGCAAAGAAGACTCTCAAGAAACAACGGGCGGCTTGCCCCGCTCCGCTCACAAAAAAGTCACCGTTAGGCCGCTTTCAGAAAGCCTTCCAAGCGATCGCTGCGGTTGGGGCTTTGCAGCTTCTTCACCGCTTTCGCTTCGATCTGACGGACCCGTTCACGGGTTACCTTGAAGATCCGTCCGACCTCTTCCAGCGTGTAACTGTAGCCATCGACCAGACCATACCGCAGCCGGATGATTTCCCGTTCGCGATAGGTCAGCGTCTTCAGCAGCTCGTCGATTTTGTGACGCAAGATCCCGTTGCCCGCCGAGCGAACCGGGTTGTCGCTGTCGCCATCCTCGATGAACTCGCCAAAGCTGCTATCTTCGCCTTCGCCCACCGGACGATCGAGGCTGACCGGATGCCGTCCGATGTCGAGCACCCGTCGGACTTCTTCGACCGCGACTTCGGTGACCTGCGAAATTTCTTCAAAGGTCGGTTCGCGTTTCAGCTCTTGTGTCAACTTCTTCTGGGCCTGCCGGAGCTTACTGAGCACGTCGATCATGTGCACCGGAATCCGGATCGTCCGCGCCTGATCGGCGATCGCCCGCGTGATCGCCTGGCGGATCCACCAGGTGGCGTAGGTGCTGAACTTGAAACCGCGCCGGTATTCGTACTTGTCGACCGCCCGCATCAACCCGGTGTTGCCTTCCTGGATCAAATCGAGGAACGAGAGACCTCGGTTCCGATACTTTTTGGCGATCGAGACGACCAGTCGCAAATTGCCGCTACTGAGCTGGCGTTTAACCGCTTCATGGTCGCGGAAGTGTTTCTTAAAACGCTCGACCCGCTTGCGGAGGCTGGTCGGGCTCTCCTGCGTGACCATGATCAGTTCACGCTGTTCCTGCAGCAGATCGGCCCGTTCGTCTTCGCTGACCGGATCATTGCCCAGCATCTGCAAACGCTGACGGATGTACCCCATCCGCTTGGAGATCTCTTCCAACTGCTGCATCAACGGCACCACGCGGCGACTGCGGAGGCTCAATTCCTCGATCAACTGCAAGCACTTCCGACGATTCCGCAGAAAGCGTTCGCGGGCGGCCTGACGTTCCTCTTCACTGGTACTTCGCCGCACCAGCAATTGGAAATCGTGACGGTTTTGCGCGACCAGCTGCTCCGCCGTTTTCAAGTTGTGCGGCATCCGCGCCGAGACCTGCTCTTTCGTCAACTGTTCGGTCAGCGAGACTTTGATCGTGCGATCGAAGGGCAGCCGTCCCTGGTGGACTTTTTGCAGCGTGTCGAGCGTCGCCCGCATCGCGTAATCGGATTCCAGGATGGCGCGACGGAAGCGGCGGCGGGTGATCTCGATCTTCTTGGCGAGCGAGATTTCCTGCTCCCGCGTCAGCAACGGGATCTCCGCCATCTGACTGAGGTACATCCGGATCGGATCGTCGCTGGCCCGCGGGAGTTCGCCGGCGGGGACCACCCCGGGGGCTTCGCCTTCGGCCATCGCTTCGGGGAGCGAGACGGCGGGACGTTTCCCCGCGGTCGTCTGTGGCGAAGCGGGCTTTTCTTCGACCAGCTCAATGCCGAGCGTTTCAATCGCCAACAGCAGTTGGTCGAGTTTTTCGGGATTCACATCCTCGTCGGGCAGATAAGCATTGACTTCTTCGTAAGTCAAACAGCCCTGGGCCTTGCCACGTGCGATCAGTGCTTGCAGATCGCCATCCATCAACTGCGTTTCCACGACAAATCTCCCTTGCTGTCGCAGGCACCATCCAATCACATCGTGTGATTGCGGGAAGACAATGCCGTGCGTCCGTGCACTTGGTTAGTAACCCGGGAAGGCCTCCGCGAGACGCCTTCCCCTTCCTTGCTAAAACCGCTCACCCTCTGGGACGGACGAGCGATCCCTGCATGCTTCCTATCGCGAGTCGGTGACCGAGGCTTTGGGATTCGCCAACAATCCTTTGACCACTTTCTCGCCCTCAAACATCCGTCTCAACAGTTCGGCTTCCTCATCGGCCGAACGCGGCTCTTGCGAAAGAGCCGCCAGTTGCCGCGCCTTCTCGGCCATCCAATTCATTTGGTGGTACCGCTCGATGACGCTGGCATAACGTTGTGTGGGAGTCTGCGTCAGCCGCCCTTCGCGACGCTGAACGCGTTCTTCCATCGTGACAATCGTATTCTTCAGTCCGTCGCTGTCTACCACTAACAACAAACTTTCCAGGTTCAGTTCCCGGCCTTCCAGATCGAGGTCCTGATACGCTTGCATCAAGCTTCTCGCCGCCTCGGTTTCCAGCCAGCAAGGATCGATCGCCTCGATCGCTTTGGGAGCAAACTCGGGATCTTCGATCATGATTTCAAACAGTTCGCGATCGATTCCCAAGATCGGTTGCAGGCCGGGATCGCCCGCCGGTTCGCCAGGTGTGGCCTGCGCCGCCGCACCGCGGCGGGCCGCCGAGTCTCCGCTCAGCCACCGCTCGCTCTCGGGGTCGCCCGCTTCGGCCAGCAGCGAGTTCGGATCGATTTGGCCCGCTCCTCGCGACGGGGAAGCAGGCTGCCGGGGGCCGGTTTGCTGACTGGACACTTGGGACCGCGATCGTCCCTGAGGCGCCCGTTGCCGCTGTTGCTTGCGCAGCTGATCGAGACGGCTGCGGAGATCTTCCGTCGCCACCCCAAACGTCCGCGAGAAACGGACCAGTAATTGTTGAATCCGCAAACCGTTGGCTGCCGCGGGTGCCTTGGCAAGCAACCGTAACATCGTTTCCATTGCGGTCGCCGCCCGATGGGTGTCGCGGGTCAGATCGACCCCGGCGGTGACCCGACTGAGCTTGTGGTCGATGGCATCGGGCGCGTCCGCGGCCATCTGCCGAAAGGGTTCGACACCGATTTGTTCCAAGTAGTCGGCCGGATCGAGTTCGTCGGGAAGCGTCAAGATCCGCAGATCGACGTCGGCCCCTACAAACAGTTCCAGGACTTCATCGGCTCGTTTTTTTCCTGCTGCATCGCCATCGAGGACCAAGACCACGCGATCGGCAAAGCGGCGCAGGATGCGAAGGTGCCCTTCGCCCAACGCGGTTCCCAACACGGCCACCACCGGTTCGATCCCCGCCTGACGGGCCGCCACCACATCGGTGTAGCCTTCCATCACGAAGACTTCACGCTGTTTGGCAACCGCATGCCGGGCCAGATTAAGACCGTACAGCTCGCGCGACTTGGAATAGAGGCGAGTTTCGGGTCCGTTGAAATACTTCGCAGGGGCCGGATCGCCGGCATCTTCGCGGACCAACTCGGGAACGATCCGTCCTCCCAAGGCGATCGGCCGGTCCTGCAGGTCGAAAATCGGAAAGATCACGCGACCGCGAAAGAAGTCATAGTGCCCCGTGCCGTTGCTCCGTGCTCGAGCCAACCCCGCCGCCTGCATCACGTCGGCACGGAACCCTTTGCGCTTGGCAGCATCGAGCAACCAGCTCCACTCATCCGGGGCAAACCCGATCCGAAACAACCGGCGGGTCGCGTCATCGATCCCGCGTGTCTCCAGGTAGCGGCGGGCCGCCTCGGTCGCCCGGTCGCGGGCCGACTCGAGACGCTCGAACATTGCGTCGGAAGCAAACTGCACGGCGGCCAGCAGCGTGGCCCGATCATTCGGGCTGCCCGGTTCCGCCTGAGCCCGTCCCATCTTGGCGGAAACGTCGATCCCCGCGTACTCGCCAAGGATCTTTAGGGAATCGAGGAAGTCGACGCCGTCGCGTCGCATCACAAAAGAAAAAACATCCCCGCCGATATCGCACGGCCAACATTTCCAGGTTTGCCGCTGAGGATTGACCGAGAGCGACGGCTTGCGATCATCATGCCAAGGACACAACGCCACGTAATTGCGACCCTGCGGACGCAACTCAAGCGTCCGGCCGACAACATCCACGATGTCGACGGCAGCCCGCACCTGCTCTTTCAGGTCGAAGTCCGAAGGAAGGGACATCGACAACTCCTCCGAGGCGTCCAGCCAATTGGGGAAACGTTCCCCCTGTCGATCCACCAGGCTCGCCTTCGGCGACCGGCAATTTCCGACAGCAATCACCAACTCCATTCCAGTCTACCCGATCGGTCTCGCAAGCAGAACTTGGCTGCCGCCGATTCGGGGCCGGTCTCGGTGATCCGCTGACGATTCTCGGCGAGCGCCGGCTGCGGCGTCAAGCTCAGTTTTCGAGCGGATGGCGGAGCGGCTCTCTTAGAAGGGATCTTCCCCACCAAACACGTCACCAAACCCCTCGTCGCCAAAGGGATCGCTGTCGGCCGGCCCAAAGGGGTCGCTGTCATCGGTCGGCGGAGCCGCCGGGTCCGGTGGGGTCGGCTCGGCGGGAGCCGCGGGCGCTGGCTCTTCGCGGGCGTCACTCTCCGGCGGCGGCTTGATCGCCGTCTTGATCTTGGGCATGTCCGAGCCGACCGGACGGAGACACTGCAACGTCCCGCCGACGCCCAGCAGGTACAAGCGATCCGTTTGACGATTGGCCACAAAGCGGTCGCCGATCGTGATCGGTGCGGAACTGACCTGCGCGCCCGTCGCCTTGGTCAGGACCCCCAACTGCTGGGTGTTGGTGCGGACAAAGAGCTGATCGTCCGTAGCGGCCAGGACGGAGGAGACCCGCGAGGCGGGCGCCGCCCAGTGGGCTTCGCCGCCGACCAGTTCCAAACAAAAGAGGTTGTTGTAAAAGGTCGAAACATACAACCGATCGCCGTCCAGAAAGACCGCGTCGTCGACCGGCTGGTCGAGGCTGGTGCGCCACAAGACCTCGCCGGTCCGGGTCGCTTTCAAACCATACACCAAGCCGCTATCGGTACCGAAAAAGAAGCGATCGCCCGCGGCGGCGGCGACTTGGGCGAGCACCACCCCGTCACAATCAAAGCGGAACAGCAGCGAGGGTTTGCCATACGTGTCCATCACGTAGACCAGTCCCGCATCGGTTCCCCAAGCCGCCAGCGACGATCCGGGAGAAGCCTGCGGCTCGGCCGTCGCCCGTCCGGCGGTGTACTCCAGGAAGGGATACCGGTCGGTTTCCGTCAGCGGAAAGCCTTCCACCCCCGCCCGCGTGGTGGGAACCAGCACGTAGTCTCCGGCGATCGCACACCCCGCCAAGGACGAGCCAGCCAGCGGGAACTGATTGACCACCTTGCCGTCGTCGGTCGAGAGCTGAAAGACCTGCGACCCGTTGATGAAGCTCACGTAGTCATCGGAGACGCCGAGCGAACCATAAGGCAGCCGCGAGTTACCGTGCCGCACGACCCAGAACAGCTCGCCCGTCTCGGCGTCGCGGGCTTCGACCGTGCCATCGTTGCCGAGCGTATAGATCCGCACCTGCGGAAAGGTCGCCTTGTCGACGCGCGCCTCGATGCCACGGTGACGGAGCCGCAGGACTTCCATCTTGCCGCGGCGTTCAGCTTCTTCCAAGCCGATCGGGTTGCCGAACGTATCGACCTGGTCGGTCGGGATCCGCAACAGGATTTCGGATGCATCCCCTTCCCCCGTCTTCACTTCGACGAAGGTGCGGGTTCGCGCCCCTTCGACGTGCAGCGAGATGTCGACCAACGATTGACTGCCGGCGATCGCACTCAATTGCCGCCGCCAAGACTCAACCATTCCCAGACGCCCGGCCTGGGTGGGTGACAACAGATCAGCGGCGGTCGCCGGGGCAGCGGCACCGCCGAGAGGGAACAGGCCACTGCCCAGGGCGGCCAGCAGACAGGCAAACCGAATTGTGTTCATCATTCACCTAGCAAGCGGCCCGGGACTCGACGCAATGCCCCGGGCGGAGCAACGCTTTGCATCCAGGGACGGAAAGCATCCAGGGACGGAAGATTTGGTCGACAAGCAACGAAAAGCAGCCCCTATGTTAGCTCGAGCGTGACCCCATCGCCAATCTTGCTCCTCGCCCCGGGGCATTTTCCCGCAAAACCGCGACAGAAAGGCCGTCCCCCCCCGCTCAACGATCGACGACGATCTCGAGCAACTCGATCGCCGCGGCCCCGTTGCAGAAGATCCGGGCCGTCCGGCCGTAGACGATCTCCCCTTCGCGAAGCGCCATCTGACGGGCCAGCGCCGGGCCCACGCGGACGCGCCAAAGCTGGCAAAGCTCGACCTGCCGCAACACGTTGTGCTCGATCAGCACCCGTCCCAGCGGCTTGCTCTGCGATTCGATCTGCCGCCACGCCGCCGGTTCCAGCACCTCGTAGTTGAGCCGCACGATCCCGTACTGGACCAGCTTGCTTTCCGCCTGCGTGACCAGCGTGATCTCGCGGGCGTACCAGGGGGGCTGTTTCTTCGTCTGAGCGACCCGCACATCGACCGGCGAACCATGGAACAATTCGACCGTCACGGTCATGTGCGATTCGTGGTTGAGCAGCTCGTTGAACGGCTCGGGAACCTGCGCGGCCGGCACCATCTCGAAGTCGCCCAGGATCGCCGCGTCGTCGTAGAACAACCCCAGCAAGGTGGGAAGATCGACCGCGGGGGACTGGTCAAACGCCGCTGCCATGGCAATCGTCTCGCAAAGGGTACGAACGCGCGTCGGTCCCGATCGCGGGATCCGACCCCCGGATCAGGAGGAGACCGTCTTCAGCGGGCTGAGCGGGACGACCGGGGTCTGCGGCTCCGCGGGCCGCTCGAGCACGGTATCGACCAGGTAATAGAGCAGACGCCGGAGCGGTTCGGGCTCGATCTGGTCGGCGACTTCTTCGGCCCGCTGCTGGTGTTTGTCGACCAGTTGGAGGGCCGAATCAAACGCGCCCGCCTTCTCGTAAAGGCGGCGGACCACGGCGATCCGCTGAGCGGCCGACTGGGACGGTTCGGGAGCACAGCTCGCCAGCAGCATCTCCTGATCGGCCGCCTCCAAACCCGCCAGGGCCAAAGCCCACAGGACCGTCGGCCGTCCGCCCAGGACATCGCTGCCAGCCGCCAATTTATTGTCCGCATCGCCGTTCCAATCCTTCAGGTCGTTCAAGATTTGGAAGGCGACCCCCAGGTTCCGGCAGAAGCTGCGAAGCGGCGCTTCGTAAGCGTCGGCCGGTCCAGCCAGACGGACCCCGCTGTACAGAGCCGCTTCGAAGGCGGGGGCGGTCTTCAAGGCGTAAACTTTCAAGGCATCGATCGGCGTCAAGCGTTTGTCGCGGGCATCCCGCCAGATCAACTCCGCTCCCTGACCTTCGGCCAATCGCGTGTGGGCTTGCGCCAGGCAATCGAGCAGGTCCGCCGTCTTCTCGGCTCCCAAGGTCGCTGCCTCGCGGCTGACCAGTCGATACCCGAGCCCGATCATGTAATCGCCGACGTTGATCGCGGTCGACAACCCGAACCGCCGATGCAACGCTTGCTGACCGTAGCGAAAGGCATCGTCGTCCTCGATATCGTCATGGACGAGGCTCGCCTTATGGAAGGTTTCGATCGACATCGCCGCCCGCCGGACGCTATCCGGCAACTGGTCGGTCGCTCCCGCCCCGTCGGGCCCCGTGCAATGGTCGCCCGTTAAGGCATCGTAAGCCGCCAGGGTGATGAACGGTCGGGAATGCTTGCCACCACGAGCCAAGAAGTCACAGCCCACCACTTCGGTCGCCGCGATCGGGTCGATGCCCTCCAGAGCGGACTCCCCTTCCGGCAACGCGATCGGTTCCGGAGAACGGACCGGCGGGAGCAATCGTTTCATCGTGTCGCGTTCGAACAGATCGGCCGCGCCCCGCATCAGATGGACGTAGGAACGGGTTTGCGCGGCCGCCGGGCGGTGTTCGGTGCGGATCATCTCGGCGACCCAATCCTCGTCGACACTCGTGTTGCGGCAATCGCTGCTCAGCAGCGGAACCGCCATGCAGGGGATCCCCGCCAGCAGGATCTTGTCGATCGCTTTTTCCAGCACGTTCAAACAAGCGACGCCGACGATCGCGTCGACGTAGCCGCTGACGATGATCTTCATCACCACCGGGGAGCCTTCAGCGACCAACACGCGATGCCCGCGGGCTTCCGCTTCGGTGCGGAAATCGGCGATCGAACAGGCCCCGCACTTCTTGCAGTCCATCCCGAATTGGTCGTAGTCGGCCGGACAGCCTTCGGCGTGCTTCAAGCAATGCGGCAGCAAAAACAGCCGTCGCGACGGATCGGTCGCCACCACCGCATCGCGCCAAAAGGCCGAACTGAGCATGACCATCGCCCAGCCGACGTAGCCTTCGTCCAGGCCGGCTTCTTGCAACGTCCGCCGCGCGACCTGTTCCATTTGGTCTTTGGTCAGCGGGACCGACTTGTCCAGGCGGGCGGCCACCTCCTCACAGCGTTGCCGAAGCGATTCCCGCAAGCTGCGGGTCTCCGGAACCAGCTTTAAATGGCTGGTCTTACGACGACGGGAGCGGGGACGTTCACCGACAGCCGCCTCGGTCGCGGCATCGGTTCCGGAGGTTGTACTCGGAGCAGTCGACAACTCGAATTCCTTCGCGTCGGGACATTCGGGGCCACTCCCCATGCCTTGGCAGCATGCGGAACCAGCCAACAAAACGATTTACAGGTCGGGTCGCCCGCGGGCTCCCGGGCGGACTTCCTGGGGGCCCTCAGTATCGCCGGCGCCCCACGACTTTAACACCCGGGCGAGCGCCGCCGTGGCGAACACCGCCGGATAGAGGCGTTCGTGGTACCACAGCTTCGCAAAATAAAAACCGATGGGCCACGGGGTGCGGTGCCGGCCTTCCCGGTGCGCCTGATCCAGGAATCGACAACCCGCTAGTATAGCCGCCCGCATGGGTCCCTCTCCACCGACCGCGGCGAGTCCTTCCAAAACGACGGCGGTTTCTTCGATGCTGCTGGTGATCGCCACCCCCGTTTCCCGATCGACCGCAGGCAAACCCTCCCGCGCCAGCCAGTCTGCCAGGGTAGGACCGCCCCCCCAGCCGCCATCCGGATTCTGCCGAGCGAGCAAAAAGCCACAAGCTTCCCTCACGCCGGGGGAATCGGTGACTCCCGCCTCCCCCAGCGCCACGAGGACGCGTCCGGTCCCGTAGAAGGGATTTTCGTCATCGGGACGATCCTGGTTGCCAAACCACAGCGGCAACCAACTGCCGTCGGTCCGCTGCGTCTTCGTCACAAATCGCCAGCCCCGCTGAAGCGCCCGAGCCATGGCGGCCCTTCGACGGGGTGCGATCTGCTCCCCCAACGCGTCGCCGTAGGCCTGCAGGGCGCGCAACGCATGGGCGGTCAAATCGACACTGCTGCGGTCAAACGGAAGCCGGCCCCAACCACGGCAGAAGGTGGGCCAGCCGCCGTCCCGGTTCTGCAGTTGCAGCAACCAGTCGCAGCCGTCAGCCAGGGCTTGATCGATCGCCGCGCGGCGGTCGGCCTCGCCACTGCCCGCCCCCCGCCGATAGGTCACCAGCGCCAGCATCGCCCCCGGTGTATCGTCCCCATCGGGAACCGCGCCGCTCAGATCGGTCCAGCCCCAGCCCCCCGGTTCCGCGCCGGTAAAGGGATGCCGGCGGCGATGTTGGCAATGCAGGTGCCATCGCATCAGCGGCGCGGTCCTCCAACGGCCATCATCGGCCGGATCGGTCGCCAAAGCATGCGCCGCCAACGAGGTCACAAAGGTCGCCAGGTTGGTATCGATCGGCCAACTGCCATCCTCCAACACCGAATCGACCAAGAAGCGAAGGCAATCTTGCGCAACGGGCTCGCCGCTCCGCCCCGTCGCGGCCAGACTCATCAACACAAAGGAGGTCAACGGCGTCGCCTCGAGATAGCCCCCACTCTCCGGTTGCATCTGCCGCAGGACCCGCGTTGTCCGGTTTAGCGCCGCTCGACGGATCCAGCGGAGCGGCGCCAGGGGCGGCGAACCGAGCAGGAACCGCGCTTGGCCGATCGCCACCAGCGCCGGGATGGCGTAACTGACGACGGGCATCCGCAAAAATCGATACATCGACTGGGGGAACACGGCCGCTTCAAAGGGGAGCGGCGAAACCTGCTGCCAATCGACCATCCCGGCGATCGCGCAGTTGCTGAGGATCGGGACCACGAAGGTCTTGTCCTTGCCGTACCGCCGCCGCAGCCCGTCCCAGCTTCCTTCCCGTTCGGTGTAGGCCTCGGCCGCGATCCGCTGCGAGGTCGAAAAGCCAGCCTGGTCGGTCGTCTCTGCGACGCGCCGCGCCAGCCGCTCGGCCGCCAACACCAGCAAGGTCGTCGCGATGTTCGAACGGCTGCGATCGGTGTCGCCGAAGCCTCCGTCTTCGTTCTGGCTACCGCGGAGATAAGCGATCCCCTGGTCGATCCGTTCAGCGTAGCGTTGCCGTTCGCTTGCATTGAGGTGCGATCCCTGCAGCAACACGGTCGCCAGCGCGCTGACCGCCGTGGCGGTGGACAACGCCGACGGGGAAAGCTGCCCTTCCCAGTGCTGCGAAGGCGCCGTCGCCGCGTCGAGACGTTGCGTCAGCAATTCCTGCCGCCAGCGATCGAGCGATTCTCGCAAAGAGGACGTGACCACCGCCCCATCTTCCGCGGTAGAAACGCGATTCAGCGACGTCTCGCTCATCCCGGCTCCCCGCGACCGATCATGGTGTGCCCCCGATCAAAGGCTGCGTCTGTTTCGTCTGGGCACTGCGGATCGCGGTGTCGACGATCTGCTGCCCGATCCGCGAGACGTGCGTGGACGACGGCCCTTCGATCGGCAAGTCGTTTTCCAAGCAGTGCAACAGGTAGTGGATCGGACTGGTTTGTTCGGCAGCCGGCGGATCGACCGGCAGATCGAATCCCGCCGGCTGCGCAGTGGTCTGCAGCCGCAAGGAATCGGCATAGTCGAAGGCCCCGATCGTCCCTTCGCTACCCACGATGACGAACCCACAACGCGGCTGCGGCGGATGCGTCCAGGGGTCGGTGAAGGTGCCCCAGCGGGTTTCGAACTTGCTCAGCCCCCGCTGGTAGCGGGCCACCGCAATGCAGTGCTCATCCACCTCCAAGCCGGCTGGCTGATCGACCGTGGCGGTCACTTCCAGCGGGATCTGGCCCCCGTTGAACCAGGTCCCCAGGGTCGTTCCGTATCCCATGTAATCGAGCAACGAGCCACCCCCGGCGGCGCGGGAATAGAACCAGCTGGTCGGTTTTTGGGCCGCGATCTCTGCGGGGGTCGTCTCGCGTTTGCCCGCCCCGTGAAACAGCGGTCCGCGATTGCCCCCGTAGTAATGGACTTCGATCACCTCCCCGATCATCCCTTCGCCAAGGACGCGATGGGCCGTCTGATAGACGGGCGCCCAGGTAGCGGGCCAGTTGACCGCCAACCGCCGCCCCGCGCGCTCCGCCGCGGCGATCATCGCATCGGCTTCCGCCAACGACGCCGCCATCGGCTTTTCGATGATCACATCGACTCCGAAGGCCATCATCCGCTCGGTCCACATCCCATGGTCGGCAGCCGCCGGGCAGAGCACGACGATATCGGGCCGCGTCTTTTCCAGGCATTCGGCGTAGTCGGTAAAGACGCGCTCGGCAGGAACCGAAAAGGTCTCGATCGCTTCCTGCATCCGGTCCGCCTGGGGATCGCAGATCCCGACCAGCTCGGCGTCGGGGTGGTCGACAATCCGCTGCAGATTGTCCCCCATGTGAAAATGTTCAAAGCTGATCCCGGCGATCTTCCAGCGTGCCACGGCTTCTCCCTGTGTGATCGAATCGTGTGGTCCTGCGAGCGGGCTGTCAGCCGATCGCAGGCAAGGAACCTGGGGGGCAACGGCCGAGCAGCCGGCCGCGGGGGGGGAACTAGGTTCGTTAGGCAAAGGCCGGGGGCTAGCGCCCAATCCGCTCACAAAAAGTGGCGCTGTCCAGCTAATCCGCCGCGGCCGCTTCGAGGGCGGCGAGTTGCCGCGCGCCGACACGCTCGATCTCCTCGTCGGGCAACACCTCCAGCGGCTGGTAGGCATTGTGACGCTTCACGCGATAGGGGCTGTTGCTGCGGGCGTTGTAACAACAGATCAGCGACCACCGCGGGTCCTCGCTGGTGTTCTTATCCGAACGATGCAGGAGATTCCCGTGGAAGAAAAGGGCGTCGCCCGGTTCCATTTCGACGTACTCCAGCGGTAACCGCTCCAAGATGGCATCGATCCGTTCCTGCTCGACACCCGTCTGCCCGCCCACCTTGCTGTGCTCGAGCCGACCGAGCAGGTGCGATCCGGGGATCACCTGCAAACACCCATTCCGCGGGCTCGCCCGGTCGATCGCGACGTAACAGCTGAGCATCCGCGGATAGAGGCAGCCATAACCATACCAGTAGCCATAATCTTGATGCCATTCCCAGGCGCCTCCCACACGGGGCTCCTTCAGCATCAACTTGTGGTGGTAGTGGTAGACCTCTTCTCCGATCAGCTGCGAGGCGGTCTCCACCACCCGTGCCGAGCGAGCGATGGCGCTGCAGAGATCGTCGCCCAACCGGTCCTGGACGGCCAGCACGGTGCTGGCGCCAGAAGCGTCGGAGCGCGTCGTGGCCGCCTCTTCGAGCGCCCGGTCACGGCGGGCGATCTGATACAACAATTCCATCTCGCGTGCGCTGAACAGACCGTCCCGGCGAAGCAAGCCGGTCTCTTCAAACTGCGTCCGCTGCTGCGAAGAAAGTTCGTGTCGACTCATTTTTGGACCAGATGTTCATCCAGGTTCTGACTGATTTCGGCCAAGCGGTCGGGCCCCCCTCCGCCGACTTCGGCGGCGACCCAGCCTTGGAAACCGATCGCTTGCAGGGCTTCCCGCACCGACGCCCAAGGGAGATCGCCCTCGCCGATCTTGGTGAACCGGTCGTCGGCCCGTGAGAACCCTTTGGCATCGAGCTTGATGATCCGCTTTCCCAAGGTGCGGATCCAGGCGGCCGGATCGCCATACTTCCAGTGATTACCGATGTCGTACTGCATGCCCACCCAGGGCGAATCGAAGGCGTCGACGAAGCGGGCGTGCATTTCGGCCGTTTGATCCGCCGGTCCGTTGTGCGTGTACAGGAACTGATTCCAGACGTTCTCGATCGCAATTTTAACGCCCAGCTCGGCGGCGAGCGGGAGGGCGGGGCGGATGTTTTCGACCGCCCGGTCGAAGATCTCGGCGGGCTCGCCGTCTTGCCCGTGCCCGGCGACCAACAGGATCGTATCGCCGCCGACCGCGGCGGTCGCGCGGATCCCCTCCTGCAAGCTTTCCAAGGCGCGGGCCCGCTGGGCGGGATCGGGATCGGTATGGCGAATCTTCCAGTGGGTGGCGTTGACCGTGCCATCGATCGGCAGGCCGGCCTCCTCCGAAGCCGCCTTCGCTTCGTCGACATCGAAACCGGGAGCATTCAACTCGATCCCGTCAAAGCCCGCCGCTTGGGCGGCCCGAAAGCGATCGGCCAGGCTGCCCTGCACGCCGACCATGCCAATTTTGAGCGTCTTCAGCAGCCAGGGCTGTCCGTCCTGACCGGCAACCGGCAAGTCAGCCCAACCCGGCCGCCCCAGCGCGGCCAGACCGAGCGAAAGGGACGCCGACGTCAGCAGGAATTCTCGGCGGTTTGTCATGGCGGATACCTTTGCAGCGATAAATGAACGGAAGAGGCAGCAGCAAGTGCGGGCCCTCAAGACGCGTCAGACGACGGCCTTGGCCGAACGGGAAGGTCAAATCGAAGGCTTTATCTTAACAGCTCCGCCAGCCGAGCGGAGGACACGGCACGACCTTCCCCGCCGTTTCGCGTCCTGCCCGCGACCCGCCAACAGCCGTCAGGGCGGTTTGCGGCATCACAACCGATACGGTCGGCTTTTCCGGTCGTGGGGGAGCGTGAGGGCTAAGCAATTTCTTTGGATCAGCGAATGTTCGGCGAATAGGGGGTCGATACGTTTTTCCAGGACACCATGCGGCGTCCAGCGTTTACGCCGCTATACGCAGGTCGACCGTCTCGACGGCCGGACCCGAAACCCTCCTGGCGCGTCCGGAAACGGCCGCCCCGACGTATAGCGGCTCGAACGCAATCGAGTTCCCTTCCCACCTTGGAGATGTGAAAATGCGACGTGCAATCACCCCTGTTCTGTTGGCCGTTGCTCTGCTGTCGGTGAGCGCGACCAACGCGAGTGCGTTTGGCCTGTTCGGCCACCCCCACGGCGGCTGTTGTGACACCGCCCCGGCTTGTGAGCCCGCCTGTGGCTGCGAAGTCGCGCCGGCCTGCGGCTGCGAAGTGGTCGACCCCTGCTGCGCTCCGAAGCGTCCGGTCCGCGATTTCCTGCACGGCCTGTTCGAGAAGCGCAACAGCTGCTGCGACGCGGCTCCGGTTTGTGAGCCCGCCTGCGGCTGCGAAGTTGCGCCGATCTGCGAGCCCGTGTGCGGTTGCGAAGCCGTTGCCCCCTGCTCCGCTCCGCAGCGCGGTGGCTTGCTGAAGAAACTCTTCGGCAACCACAGCTGCGGCTGCGACAGCTGCTGCGACGTCGCTCCGGTTTACGAGCCCGCTTGCGGTTGCGAAGTCGCCGCCCCCAGCTGCGGATTCTAATCGCCCCGGTTGGTCGAGCACTTCACCGACACGCCGGAGCGTTTGCTCCCTGAAGGGAACGCTTCCCCCGCCATCGACTTCTCTCCCACGCCCCGATCGCGTGGCCGGCCGTACCCCGGCCGGTCACGCCGGCGGCGACGATGGACCGGAAGCTTCCCCGCATTCGCTCTGACCGTCTGTGCAGGACCGCCTGACGTCCCCGGCAGCAAGACCACGCTTGCTCCAGCGACTTCCAGGTCCCGTCAGCGAATCCAACCGGTCGAAGCAGACATCCCGACAAAAACTCTCCTCCAGCAAGCCTGCTGAGGGAGAGTTTTTTTATGCGCCGACTCGTGGGAACGCGGCGCTCTGCCGCCGCCCGTCGCGACCGCTTAGACCGCTAACTCCACCACCTCGCGGACGGGCTGCCGGTTCGCTTCGATCGCCCGGCGTTCCAGCGATGGATCGACCAGCTGGTAGAAGACATCCCGCTGACGCGGCTCGTAGCCCAACTCCTCGATCGCTTCGCGAATCTGATCGAGGGTCAGGAAGTGGACGGTGCCCGCCTCGGCCACGACATTTTCTTCGATCATCAGGCTGCCCATGTCGTTGGCCCCGTACAACATCGCCAATTGCCCGATTTTCAAACCTTGAGTGACCCAACTGCTTTGGATGTTGGGAACGTTATCGAGGTACAAGCGAGCGATCGCCTGCATCTTGAGGTACTCGAACGCCCCGGCTGGCGAGACATCCGCCATCTCGGTATTTTCCGGCTGGAAGGTCCAGCAGATGAAGGCGGTAAATCCCTGGGTCTCGTCCTGGAGGCTCCGGATCCGCTCGAGATGTTCGATCCGTTCGGCGAGCGTTTCGACGTGCCCGAACATCATGGTGGCCGTACTGATCCCACCCAACCGATGCCAGACGCGCATCACGTTCAGCCAGTCGTCGGAATTCACTTTGCCCCGCGTGATCGCATCCCGCACGCGGTCGACCAAAATTTCGGCACCGCCGCCGGGGATGCTCCCCAGCCCTGCCTCACGAAGGCGTCGCAAGACGGTTTCGATATCGAGGCGGTTGACTTTGGTGAAGTGGTGCAGCTCCGGCGGACTGAAGCCGTGGACGTTGATCTGCGGAAACCGCGACTTGATATCGCGAAGCATTTCCTCGTACCACTCCAGCTTGAACTTGGGATGCAGCCCGCCTTGCAGCAGCAACTGGTTGCCGCCAAGGGCCGCGGTCTCCTCCACTTTTTTCAACAACACGTCGCGGGGCAGCACGTACCCTTCGTCACTTTTGGGGCCCCGGTAAAACGCGCAAAAGTCGCAAACCGCGGTGCAAATGTTGGTGTAGTTGATATTCCGATCGACGTTGTAGGTCCGGTAGCGCTCCGGATGCATCCGCTGGGAGACCGCCTCGGCGGCCGCCCCGATGGCCGGCAGGTCGTGACTTTGCAACAGACGAACCCCTTCGTCCGCGGTGAGGCGTTCGCCATCCACCGCTTTGGCCAAGAGGGGAGAAATCGAAGGATCGGACATGGCAATCATGTTGAGATAGAGTTCAAAACGAATCGTCAGAGCGAAGCAAACTGTCAAGCCAGCGTCAAATCCCGCCGACAGGACAACGCCCCCAAGGCGGCCGCCCGCTGCTGGTACAGCGTCAAGCCTGCCAATTCACGAGGACCGAGTCGAAAGTGGAGGTTCTCGGCAAAGTACTGGTGAAGCGCCGCAGCGGTCAAACCATGCGGGCCGGCTTCCCGCTGAGCGATCTCCTCCAAACGCTGCTCGCCTTCATCGCGGCAAGCCGCCAGGATCTCTGCGATCGCTTCGGACGCTTCGGGCGGGACCCCGGCCCGGGCGACCCAGAGGGCGAAGACGAACGGCAATTCGGTCTGCCGACACCAGCGTTCGCCGAGATCCCAAATCTCGTGATAAACCCCGGCCGGTGGATGCATCGCCCGATCGCCGATCAACAGCATCGCATCGGCGGCACTCGCTTCGGGCAACGCATCGATCGGTAATGGCACGGTTTGTGGGCGGATCCCGAAGGCTTCGTCCAACAGGACGCGGACCAACGTGGCGCTGGTCCGGCTGCCCTCGTCGAGGGCCAGCGTGCGGATCTCCGGCAGCGGAACGCGGCTGAGCAAACGCACGCTCCAAACCGGGCCGCGACAGGCGATCACCGCGTCCGAGACGATCCGTTCCCCCACCCCCCGCAAGTACTCGACCGAAGGGATCAGGGCGACATCAAGCCGGCCGGCCTTCAGATCGTCCGCCAGGCGACTGGGCAGATTGAGGGTCAAGCGGCCACGACCTGCCAAACGCGCCCGCAGCCCGCAAATCAACGGACGGGTGTTCAGGTAAGAGACAGCACCCAGGCGAAGCATCTGAGAATTCCCAAGGAAACGAAGGGCCGCACCGCTCGCAATCGATCAAGTATTGAACCGTTTTTGCAGCGCGGCGGTAACCCCGGGTGCCGGTTCGCCGTCGTCCGCCTCCAAGGCGGCCCGCCAGGCGTCCGGCAGCGAATCCCAGGTCCCCGGCAGGGGGGCGAGCACCGTCACCCGTTTCGCCGTTTTGGGATGATGGAAGGTCAGCTTGCGGGCATGCAGGGCGATCGGTTGCTGGCGGGGATCAGGGGACGCCGCGGCAAACGCTTCGCGGGCCCCGTAGAGCGTGTCGCCCAGCACCGGAAAGCCGCGGCCGCCCGCCTGCAGGCGGATCTGATGCATCCGCCCCGTTTCCAAAGTGATCGCCAACAGACTGCGTTCCGAAGACCGTTGCAGCACGCGGTAGTGCAGGATCGCTTCGCGCGTCCCCGGTTGCCCCGGTTCGGTCCGCTCGGCGCGGGCCTCGCCAGGAACTTTCCGCAGCGCATCGCGCCACGTTCCCCGCGGCGGAGTGACTTCGCCTTCGACCCACGCCACGTACTGCTTGCCGACCCGCCGAGCTTGGAACTGCGCCGACAATAGTTTCAACGTGCGGGAGCGACAGGCGACCAGCAGGGCGCCACTGACCGGACGATCCAGTCGATGGGGCAAGCCGATCGCCGGCGGCGATGCCCCGCCCTCGCGGACGTTCAGAAAGGCCTGCAAGCGATGCTGCATCGTGTCGATCCCCGGCGGCCCGATCGTCAACACGCCGGCAGGCTTGTGGACGACCATCACCGCTGCCTGTTCCCACAACACATCGATCGCGGGGGAAGCATCCACGGCAGACGATCCACTCGATTTACGTTACAAAGAGCGCAAGAAAAAACGAGAGATCCCGGCCACGAGTGGTCAACATGCGGTGTGAAAACGCGGCGCCAACCACTTCAAGAACCTCTCGTTCGAACCAGTTGTATTCGTTAAACCGCGCCGGTCAAGATGCTTTATGGAACTTTCCGTCAGCCCTCCCTTGCGAAGCGGGTCGGTTCCCTCTCGAGCGCTTCGCAGATGACGCCGGCCAGTCCTCCACCACGATCGCGGGGAGGCGGCGGTGCGCGGCGTCAGCGCGCGATTTGTCAGCGCACGGCCGGTCAACCAAGCATGCCTCCTCGATGGCCGCGATCCCCCGTTCCCAAGAGATGCAATGTCCGCTGCCTCCGCTGGCCGCTCTGCGCGGCACATTCACTTCATCACCGGACGCTTAGCGGAGTCCGCGCTCCGCGAGGTCGTTGCCTCCGTGGCCGCCGAACGAGGGTTTGACTATTCGATCGGCGTGATGCCGATCACCGTCGCCGCCTTGATGACTCCCTCGTGGATCGTCAAACGGTGGCAAGTCCCGCAAGCAGCGACCGAGGTGCTATTGCCCGGCTACTGCGGTCCCGATGTGCAACCCCTGCAAGAGGCGTGCGTGCTGCCGGTTCAGGTCGGCCCGAAGGATCTCCGTGCCTTACCTGAATTCTTGGGAGCCACCGGCCCGCGGCCGGCAGCGGTCCTCGACCAGCACTCGATCGAAATCGTAGCCGAAATCAACCACGCCCCGCGTCTGCCGATCGACACGTTGCTGCAGACCGCCCGGCAACTGATCGATCAGGGAGCGGACTTGATCGACATCGGCTGCGATCCGGGCGGGCGTTGGCAACAGGTCGGCCCCGTCGTTGCGGAACTCGTCGGGGAAGGCATCCCCGTCTCGATCGACAGCTTTGATCCTTGGGAAGTCGAACAAGCTTGTCACGCCGGAGCTTCCCTGGTGCTATCGGTCAACGGCAGCAATCGCGAAGCGGCGGCGGCCTGGGGAACCGAAGTCGTGGCGATCCCCGATACGCCCAGCGACCTGGCGTCGCTCGACGAGACG
>CAYNVI010000017.1:0-20195 GCA_964400585.1 uncultured Pirellulaceae bacterium
GGCACGGGTTCGTCCCGTTGCATTGTGCCTCGTACTGCTTCCTCAATTCGCCCGCCTACATCGACCTGGTGGGGGCCCAGTTTCGGAAGCATGGGACGGGCGTGTTTCGGACCGAGATCGTCGCCCCCGAGCATCCGCTGATGCAAGGGTTTGGCGGCTTCGAGAGCTGGGACGAGACCTATGTCCATCACCGCCACAATCCGCAGGGACGAACCGTGCTGGAGCGGCGTCGCAGCGGCCTGCAGGCGGACGGCCAACAGGCGGAGCCGTGGACGTGGGTGCGGGAGCATGGCGACGGTCGCGTCTTTTACACCGCCTGGGGACATGATCACCGGACCTGGGCTACCGCCGGTTTCGTCAATCTGGTCGAACGCGGGATCCGCTGGGCCTGCGGGGACGACCCTGCCTTGGCCGGTCCCTTTCACCAACGGCCGGCGTTCGTCGCGCCGGCGATGACGAGCCTGCCGAAGGACGAGGATCCCTTTGCGTACCAGGAAGTCGGCAGCAAAATCCCCAACTACCTGCCGAGCAACCAGTGGGGCGTCCAGGGCGATCCGCTGACGAAAATGCAGTTGCCCCTTCCGCCCGCCGCCTCCCAAGCACGCTACGTCGTTCCCGAAGGTTTCGAGTTGCAGCTGTTCGCCGCCGAACCCGATTTGGGCGGCAAGCCGATCGCGATGAATTGGGATGCGGAAGGTCGGCTGTGGGTTTGCGAAACGGTCGACTATCCGAACAACCTGCAGCCGGAAAATCGCGGACGCGATCGGATCCGCATCTGCGAAGATACCGATCACGATGGCCGCGCGGATCGGTTCACCATCTTCGCGGAGGATCTCAGCATCCCCACGACGCTGGAGTTCCACCGGGGCGGGGTGATCGTCCAAAACGGCACCGAGACGCTGTTCCTGCAAGACACCGATGGCGACGACCGGGCCGACGTGCGGGAGGTGCTGATCAGCAACTGGACCCTGGGTGACACGCACGGCGGGGTCAGCAATTTTCGCTACGGGCCCGACAACTGGTTTTGGGCGATGCAGGGTTACAACAACAGCGCCCCGCGGTACGACGGCGAACAAGCGGATCGCTTTCGGATGGGCTTCTGGCGGTTCCGCCTGGACGACCAGCAGCCACCCCAGGTGACCGATCTGGAGTTCATTCGTTCGACGTCGAACAACACGTGGGGATTGGGGATCAGCGAGGAAGGATTGATCTTCGGTTCGACCGCCAATCACGCCCCCAGTTACTTCATGCCTTTCGCCAACCGCTATTACGAAGCGGTGCGGGGTTGGTCGCCGCAGTTGATGGCTTCGCCGATCTTTGACAGTCATCTGTTCGATCCGATCACCGAAAACGTCCGGCAGGTCGATCACCATGGTGGTTACACCGCTGCTGCGGGCCACGCGCTGTACACCGGGCGGGCCTATCCGGCGCAGTGGTGGAATGCGACCGCCTTTGTCTGCGGTCCGACCGGGCACCTGGTCGGGACGTTCGCCTTGACGCCGGAAGGGGCCGACTTCCGCGCCACCAGCCCGGGCAACCTGGTCGCCAGCGACGATGAATGGACGGCGCCGATCCAGGCCGAAGTCGGTCCCGACGGCAACGTCTGGATCCTCGATTGGTACAACTACATCGTGCAGCACAACCCCACCCCCAAAGGATTCGAGACCGGCCAGGGGAACGCTTACGAAAGCGACCTCCGCGATAAGAAGTACGGCCGCGTCTACCGTCTGGTCTGCAAGCCCGATCAGCAGCCGCCGGAGCAGGGCGGGGCCCAGGGCACCGCCGCCTACGGTTCCTTGACCGACGTGGCCGACGCCGAATTGCTGCCGATCCTGGGACACCCCACGATGCTGTGGCGGTTGCGTGCCCAGCAGCAATTGATCGAACGGCAGGCGACCGCTCAGATCCCCGACTTGATCGCGCTCGCCGAGGCCGGGACGCCCGATGCTGCCGGGATCGATGCGGCGGCGATGCATGCCCTCTGGACGCTCGCTAGCCTGGGGGCGATGGAGGGTCCGGCCGAGGCCGGTTTTCAAGCGGCGGTGCGGCAGTTTGCCAACGAAGCGGCGGGCGTCCGCCGCGCTGCGGTGAAAACGCTCCCGGCGAGCGCGGCTACCGCGGCCGCGATCGTGGCCGCCGATCTGTTGAACGACCGCGACCCGCAGGTCCGGCTGGCGACGCTGTTGAAGCTGTCGGAAGTGCCGGCTGACGAAACGGTCGCGGCCCTTTTGGCCGAGCGGCTGGCGGGCGGCCGCGACGCCGGCGATCGCTGGTTACAGGAAGCGACGATCTGTGCGGCGGCCCGGCACACGCCGGCGGTCCTGGTCGCCCTCGGCCAGCAAACGGGTGCGGAAGGCTCCTCCGAGACGACCCGGAACGCGGTCACGATCCTCGCCAGCCATCTGGCCCGCGGCAATCCCGATGCGACGCAGCTCAGTCGGATGATCGCTGGGCTGCAAGGGGCTGATCCGGGCTTCGTTTCGGCCCTCGTCACCGGCTTGGAAGAGGGCTGGGATGCCGATCACCAAATCGCCCTGGATGCGGCGGCCGAGAAAGCGATGCTGGGTCTGCTGGAAAAGGTCGACACCGATACGCAAAGTCGGCTGGTCGGGCTGGCCGAGGTCTTCGGCAGCGACCGAGTGGCCGAGTATGGCGAGAAGGTCGCCGGGCAGCTGCTGGAACAGCTGTTTGACGAAGGCCAGCCGCCGGCGACGCGCGTGCTGACGGCGCGGCGGTTGGTCGAGTTCCGTCCGCAGGACGAAGCGATCGTGGAGGAGCTGGCATCGATGGTTTCTCCACAGCTGCCGCCGGTCTTGGCGCAAGGGATCGTCGAATCGTTGGCGGCGAGCCGAGCGGCGAACGTCGGTGACGCGTTGATCGAGCTGATGCCGGAAGTGACCCCGGGGCTGCGCGAGGCGATCGTCAAGACGCTGCTGGAACGCGGACCGACCACCAAGGTGCTGCTCGACCGAATCGCAGCGGGCGATGTCGCGCTGGGGGATGTTTCCTTGAGCCAACAGCAAGCCTTGCGAAACCATCCGAACCGCGATTTGCGGCAGCGGGCTGCCGAATTGATGCGGAAAGGGGGCGGGATCCCCAACCGCGATCGCCAAAAAGTGATCGATCGGATCGCCGAAGTCGCCCTCCGTCCCGGCGGTCTCGATCGCGGAGCGGTCCTTTATAAGAAGCACTGCGCCAACTGCCACATGATCCGAGGCGAAGGGGGGAAGGTGGGACCCGATCTGACCGGCATGGCGGTTCATCCCAAGGAGGAACTGCTGATCCATATCCTCGACCCCAACCGCAGTGTCGAAGGCAACTACCGGACCTACACCGTGTTGCTGGCCGACGGCCGCGTGCTCAACGGCTTGCTCGCCAGCGAGTCACGCACGAGTATCGAGCTGGTCGATACGCAAGCCGAACGGATTGCGATCTCGCGCGAGGAGATCGAGCTGCTGCAGCAGTCTCGCAAGTCGCTGATGCCCGAAGGCTTCGAGCAACAACTCGAGCCGTCCGGCTTCGCCGACCTGTTGAGCTTCCTGACCGATACCGGCCCCTACCTGCCGGTGCCGCTGGACAAACTGGCCACGATCGACACGACGCAGGCGATGTTTCACCGTGGTGGGGGGATGGCCGAACGGCTGATCTTGGAAGACTGGTCGCCGCGCACGGTCGAAGGGGTGCCGTTCTTGCTGATCGATCCGCAGGGAGGCCAGGCCAACGCGGTCTTGCTGAAGGGACCGCGTGGTGACATCGCGCCGACGATGCCGACGTCGGTCTCCTTGCCGGTGGCGGTCGCTGCCCAGAAAGTGCACTTGCTGAGCGGCGTCAGCGGCTGGGGGGCTCCCTACGGCCGGGAAGATTCGGTCTCGATGATCGTCCGGCTGCATTACGCCGATGGCGGGCAGGAAGATCATCCGCTCCGCAACGCCGTCGAATTCGCCGACTACATCCGGCGGGCCGACGTCCCCGGTTCGTCCCACGCGATCGCCTTTCGCGGCGGGCAGCAGATGCGGTATCTGGCGATCGAGCCTCAGCGGGACGCACCGCTGGCGGAGATCGAGCTGGTCAAAGGCCCCGATGACACCGCCCCGCTGGTGATGGCCGTGACGCTGGAAAAGTAGCCCCAGGAGCGACCGATGAACCGCGCGCCGCAGCAGGAGGCCGGGCCCAGGTTGTTATACAAATCGCTGATGAGGCTATTTTTTTGTCCCCCCGAAAAGGTGGCGCTCGTAGCGTGCTAGTTTAATACGCGATTTTCGCCACCTTTTGGGGGGGAAGGGATAGGGTGAGGGGGTGCGCCGGAGGCCGGTGCTGCTTGACCAGAAGACGTATCTCTCCCGAAAAAACGTTGATGAAATGCCAACTCCGCCACGCGTCGTCGCCCCTCATCGGAGCCCCCTCATCCCAGCCCTCTCCCCCGTGAGCAACGACCGCAACGTCGGGCGAGATGGAAAACCAACCGAGGTCGTTGCTCAGGGGGGAGAGGGGGCACCAGTCGGCACGGCCGAGTTGTGTATAACCGACAGGGCCGGGCCCACCGCGCGCGTTCCGACCGCCGGGACTTTCGCCTTTGAAAAGCCCTGTCGCAGCGGCTGGCGGTGCGGCGGGGGGTTGGTGTCGCGCCTCGTCGGGTGCCTGCTGGCTGGCTGCGGCGCTGCGGTCGGCTGGGGTCAAGAGAAGCCTCCGCCGTCGCAGATCCGCCCGCCGCAGCAGTTGGCCCTGGCCCAACTCGACCAACTGATCGCCGCGGGCGAGGCCCAGGCGGCGGTGGGCCTGGCGGTCCGCTTGATCGATGAGGCCGACGAGCGGCTGGTGCCGGCCTCGCAGGTTGTGGCCGGGGAAGCGTCGCGGGCCGACATCGAGCGTTGGGTCCCTTTGGAAATGGTCGTGCATGACCGGCTGTTGCAGACGGGCGGGCAGCAGCCGGCGGTGCTGGAAGCCTATCGCGCCGCCTACGACCGGATCGCCCAAGACGCGCTGCAGGCGGCGGTTGCTCGTGATTCGGTCGCCGCGCTCGAGCGGTTCTTGCGGCGGTATTTTGCGACCTCGTGGGGGGATGAAGGCTTGTTGCGGCTGTCCGAGCAAGCGTGGCGGCGTGGTTGGGTGCTGCGGGCTCGCGATGCGCTGCGGCGGATCGATCCGCGCTGGCAGCCGCACGCGGCGGCCACCGAGTCCGGCGCCGCGGTCGAAGCGGTCGATTGGGAGCAATTACTGGGGCGTGTACCAGCATCCTCGGTCCCCGAGTTGGCCGACGAGGTCGCGGGGCGACCCGGCCGGCCGTTCGGCAGTTACCACGGTTCGGATCTCCCGCAGGCGGACGTGGCGGTCCGTCTGATCGCTTGCCAGCTGCTGTTGGGCAACCGCCCGGTCGCCGAACAACTGGCGCGGGTCGCGGGGCAGTGGTTTCCCGAAGCGACCGTGCGGATCGCGGGCCGGGCCGGATCGATCACGGCGATGGCGCAGTGGCTGGTCGAAGAGGCGGGTCCCTGGCCGGCCGCCGGGCGAGGATTTTCGCAGCCGTTGGTCCCCGGTTGGTCGACTTTCGGCGGACACCCGCAACGGGTGGCGACGGCCGGAACCGAGACATTGCAGTGGCAGGCCGCCCCCCGCTGGGTCGCCCCGTTCGATGCCGGGACGGAGATGCTGAAGCCGCTGCTGCCGGAGTTTGCCCGACGTGGTCGTGAAGCGGAGCGGGCGGTCTCGTTGCCGGTGATCGAGCGAGGCCGCGTCTTCTTGGCCGGCACCCGCCGCCTGCACGCCTGGGAGCTCGCGACCGGCACCGCCTGGCCTCCCGGGGCAGGGGAGGGGGGTTGGTTCGAAACGCCCGCCGAGCCCTTGGCCGAGGAGGCGAAACGGCTGCCGATCGATGCCGTTCCGCGGTTGACGCTGACGGTGGCCGACGGGCTGCTCGCCGCCCGCTTTGGCAGCCTGCTGACGACGCCGCCCGACGTGTTGCTCGATCGACCCAGCGGCAGCGAGATCGCGCTGTTTTCGTTGGCCGCTGAAGGCGCGTTGGTCGAAGGGTACCCGCTGGCGCCGCCGGCGGGGAGTGAGTTTGAAGGGACGCCGTTGCTCGTCGGGTCGCGGTTGTGGGTGGGGACGACGCACCGCGATGAAGCGACGCGGCTCAGCCGGCTCTGCTGCTACGATCGAGCGACCGGCGTGCTGCTGTGGCAGAGCCGCCCCTTGACCCAGCTTCTGCAGGCGGGCTCGGCCGAGCGAGGGCATGTCTCCCAGGCGCTCGCCAGTTACGCCGAAGGGATCGTCTATTTTCATGCCGACCAAGGCACGGTGGCGGCCGTCGCCGCGGACTCCGGCCGGATCCTCTGGCAGGTGCGTTATCCCCGCCGCGAGCTCGATCCGCGTCAGGAGCTCGCCGCCAGGCCGTTCGATGCCTCGCCGGGAAGGACGGCTTCCCGGTCCGCCCCGGTTGCCATCTGCGGGCCCCGGGCGATCGTCTCGGCGAGCGATTTCGATCGCCTGATGGCACTCGACCCGATCGACGGGCGATTGATTTGGATGACGCCGCGGGGAGGCGGGGCGGCGGTCGCGGAGGTGTTGGGCGAGGTCGACGGATGCCTGATCCTGGGAGGCCGCCAACTCGAATGGCTGGAAGCTTCCAGCGGGCGAACCGTGGCGCGTTTTCCGGGAGCCGGGACGCCGCAACCGGGAGGCGGCCAGCGGCAGCCGACCGGCGTCGGGCGGGGCGTGTTGAGCGGCCAGCAGATCATCTGGCCGACCGAACAGAAGCTGTTGGTCTTCGCGGCCCGTCTGGCCGCCGGGCCACGCCGCGGGGAACCGCAGTTGGTTGACCAGATCGATCTGCGTCCCTGGGGGTTGCGGGGCGGCCAGCTGGCGGTGGGAGACCGGTTCCTGGTCAATGCGGGGCCGCACCATGTCGCGGTCTTCGCCGGTCGCTTGCGGCCCGCCCGCCGGTCGATGACACTGACGGAATGAATGATTCGCAACCTCCTGATGACGAGGCCGGACTGGCCACGCTTGCCGCTGCCAAACAACGCCTGCTGACGCAGTTGGAAACGCGGATCGTCGGTCAGCAGGAAGTGATCGAGCAGGTCTTGATCACCCTGGTCGCCGGCGGGCATTGCCTGCTGGTCGGGGTCCCCGGCTTGGCCAAGACCCTGTTGGTCCAGAGCTTGGCCGAAGCGCTCGACCTCTCCTTTCACCGGATCCAATTCACCCCCGATTTGATGCCTTCGGATATCACCGGGACCGAAGTGATCCAGGAGGACCGGGCCACGGGCGAGCGGCAGTTCCGGTTTATCCCCGGACCGGTATTCGCCAACGTCGTGCTGGCCGACGAGATCAACCGGACGCCGCCCAAGACGCAGGCCGCGCTGCTGGAAGCGATGCAGGAGGGGCAGGTGACGGCGGCGGGGCAACAGCATGCGGTCCCGCAGCCCTTCTTCGTGTTGGCGACGCAGAACCCGATCGAGCAGGAAGGGACCTATCCGCTCCCCGAGGCCCAGCTCGATCGCTTTATGTTTGACATCCGCGTCGACTACATGGACGAGGACGACGAATTGGCGGTCGTGATGCGGACGACCACCGCCACGCAAGGGAAAATCGAAGCGGTGATCAATGGGGAAGAATTGGCCGGGTTGAGGCAGACCGTGCGGCGGTTGCCGATCGCTGAACCGGTCGCCCGTTATGCGACGCGATTGGCGCGGGCGACGCGCCCCGGCCAAGCCCACTCGAGCGAGACGATCGACCGGTTCGTGCAGTGGGGCGCCGGGCCCCGGGCGAGTCAGTTTCTGGTCCTGGGTGCCAAAGCACGGGCCGCCTTGGAGGGCCGACCGCTGGTCGAACGAAGCGACATCGAGGCGGTCGCCCGCCCGGTGCTTCGCCATCGCATCCGGCTCACCTTCGCCGCCCGAGCCGAAGGGATGACCCCCGATCGTGTGATCGAGGACCTCGTGGTGTCGATCTCCCAACAGGAAAAAAACAGCCCCGATGATCGCGTCCTGGAAAAAGTATTTCGATCCGCTGACGCTGAATGAGCTGGCTGGGATCTCGCTGCGACGGTCGGTGATGACCGAAAGCGGTCCCGTCTCGGGGACGCACCGCAGCACACGCCACGGCCATTCGGTGGAATTTGCCGAACATCGTCCCTATGCGCCGGGTGACGATGTGCGGAGTGTCGACTGGAAACTGTACGGCAAGACCGATCGGTACTTCCTCCGCCATCGCGAAGATGAAACGACCCTGATCTGCCACCTGTTGGTCGACGCCAGTGGCAGCATGGCGTACCGCAGCCCCAGCCAACCGCTCCGTAAATGGGACTATGCGGGGAAGGTGGCCGCGGCCTTGGCGTTTGCGGCGGTCAATGGGCAGGACGTCTTCTCCTTCCACTGCGGGACGCCGGCCGCGGAGCTGGCGGCCGGCGGGGGGGAACCGCATCTCGGGGCCCTCGCCGAAACGCTCGACCGGATCGAGCCCCAAGGTCCGGCCACGATCGGCGAAGCGATGTTTCGCGCCGCGGCGGAGTGGCGTCGACAGGGGTTGGCGGTGGTCGTCAGTGACCTGCTGGACGAGCCGGCGCAGATCTTCCGCGGGGTCGACGCCTTGCAGTTGGCCGGGCAGGAAACGATCCTCGTGCAGGTCCTCGATCCCGAAGAGCGACGTTTGTCGGGCCAGGGGATGACCCGCTACGAAGGCTTGGAAGGCGAGGCCCCGCTGGAACTGGCCCCCGAACTGCTCCGTGAAGCGTATCAGCAGGTGGTGGCTCGTTTCCTGGAAACGTTGCAAGCGGGGTGCACTCAGCGGGGTGTCGGTTTCTTGGCGTTGACCACCGATCAGCCGGTGGGCACGCAACTCGCCCCGTTCCTTGCCGCGCGGATGTAGCCGCTGTTGTCGATGCCCGTTTTGCTTTCGCCGCCGCTTGCCTTTGGACCGTTCACCAGCGGTTGGATGTTGCTGTGGGGACTGGCCGCCGTGGTCCCCTTGGTGCTGCATTTCTTGTATCGCCGTCGGCAGCGGAGCGTCCCCTGGGCTGCGATGCAGTTTTTGGCGGCTGCGGTCCAGACGCACGCGCGTCGATTGCGGCTGTGGCAATGGCTGTTGTTGCTGCTCCGGTTGCTGGCGATCGCCCTGATCACGTTGGCGGTCGCCGATCCGATCCTCCGCGAATCGGCGCTCTCCAGCGAGCAGCCGCCGGCAACCGGCTTGCAGGTCTTGGTGCTCGACACGTCCTTCTCGATGCGGACCAGCTTGCCCGCGTCGTCGCCGCTGTCGTCTTCGTCACCGTCGCGTTGGCAGCGGGCCCAGACGGCCGCCCTTGCGCAGCTCGAGGCGGCCCCCGCCGGGACGGCGTTCCTGGTCGTGAGCTTGGGAGAACCGCCCGTGCCGACCATCGCCCGGCCGACCTTCGATCGCGGATCGGTGCGAGCGGCGATCGCGACTTTGCAGCCGACCTGGCGAGCGGCCGACCTGCCGGCGACGCTGGACCTGCTGGCAACCTTGATCGCCGACGCCCGCCAGCGGGAACGGCTCGCAGGGCCCCTCGCCGTCACGTTCTTCAGCGATCTGCAGCAAGTCACTTGGCAGCGGATCGCCGGGCGGACGACAAGCGAGCGCTGGAAACCCTTGCCGCCGGAGGCCGTCGTATCGGTCGTCGAGGGGAAATCGCCGGCGGCGGAACCCGCCGAACCGGCGACGCCCAACGTGGCGGTCACCGACCTGCAAATCGAACCGCCCGTCGTCTTCGCCGGACAACCGGTGGTGATCAAGGCGGGCGTGACGCTTTCCGGAGCGCCGCCGGAAGCCCAGCGGCCGGTCACCTTCCGGATCGATGGGAAACGGCGGTCGACGCAAACCGTCTCGTGGACGAAGCCCGGGACGCAGACGGTGACCTGGACGACCCGTTTGGCGGCGGGCGAACGGACGGTCACCGTCGCCGCCGGAAGCGACCGGTTGTCGATCGATAATGAGCGTGCGGTGGTGCTGGACGTTCCCGAGCGGCTTCGGGTCCTCTGCATTGGCGCCCCCGTGGCGACCCGCTACCTGGCGGCCGCCGTGACCGCAGGGCGGCCGGAGTGGGTGGAAACACGTGAGGTTTCGGGGGCACAGATCGGGCAGGTCCGAGACGCCTCTTTTGATGTGATCACGCTGGTCGATGTCGCCGCTCCGTCGCCGCGGCTGCTGCGTTGGCTGGAGGAGGCGACGTCGGCAGGGACGGGCCTGCTGTGGTGGTTGGGGGCGGAGGTCGATCCCGCCGCCTACGCCGCGCTCCCGGAACCGCGAGCCGCGCGGCTGCTGCCGACGCGGTTGGTCGATGTCGCGCCGCGGCAAGCTTACCCCATCGACCCCCGCGACTATGACCATCCGATCACCGAGCCCTTTCGCGACTTCCCGCAAGCCGGTTTGCTTTCGACGCCGCTGTTTCGGTTTTGGCGGACCGCTCCCCGCGGTGCGCCGCCGCCGGTTCGGCAGTTGGTCTTGGGCGCGGGACCGCCAAGCGAACCGCTGCTGCTCGCCTACGCTTGGCCCGACCGACGGATCGGGGTCGTGACCACCGCCCCGGCGGGTCCGCCGGGGCCGGGGGAAGCGGCGGGCCGCGACCCGGAGCCTTGGAACGCGTTGGTGGCGTGGCCCAGTTTTGTCCCGCTGGTTCAAGCGACCGTGCAGTGGTTGGCCGCCGGCAAAGGGGGACTGCGTCGTTTTCAGGTCGGCGAAACCGTCACCGGTCTGGCGGCTGATCAGGAGGCTGCGGTGGAGCAGGTCATCGCCGAGGAGGGAGACGACGTGGCGGTGACGCAGCGGCGTCAGGCGGATGGCCGTTGGCGGTGGGCGAGCGCCCCGCTGCCCCGCCCCGGCTTCTATCGGTTGCAGCGTCCGGCGGGGCCCGACCAGCGGATCGCGGTCAACCTGGCGGCGTCCGAAAGCGATTTGACGTCATCGCCCGCAGCGCTGTTTCAGCGCCCCGTGACCGCGGAGGCATCGGAACCGCCAGCGGGCGGGCGGCCGGCGGGGGAGACGGCGGGCAGGCTGTTTCGCTGGCTGTTGCTGATCGCCCTGGGAGTGCTCTTGGGAGAAGCTTGGGTCAGCCGCACGTTGGCGGGGTGGCGTTGATGCGATTTGGCTCCGCTGGCGGATCGACCGCCCTGCTCAGCGAATGGTTGATGGGCCTGCCGCGTCTGCCGACGGCGACCGTTTGGCGGTGGGGCGATTGGCAGGCGGCCTGGCCAGGGTCGCCCGGTTGGCTGCTGTGGTGGGCGTTGCTGGGGCTTGGCTTGGCGGTCCTGCCGGCGGTTTGGCGGAGCCCCCGCGGCCACCTCGGACGTGTTGGCGTGCTGGCGTCGCTCCGTGTTGCGGCTGTCCTGCTACTGATCTTGATGATCGGGGGGCTGCAGCGTCTGGCGTTCGAGGAAGAACCGTCGGACCTGATCCTGTTGATCGATAATTCGCAAAGCATGGCGGCGCCGGAGCGTTCGTTTTCCCGCGCCGCCTTCTTGGAACCCCCGACGGGGCCTCCGTCGGCGGAGAGTCGCTGGCAACGGTTGCGCGACGTGTTGACCGGCGACCCCTTGCGGCTGGCACGACTCGCCGATCGTTACCAAGTCGAAATGCACTTCCTCGAGGGGACGGAGGCGAGCCCCGGCCTCGACACGTCCGGCGGCGTCGCGGACCGACAGCGGCTGGCAGCGAGCGGGCCGACGGCGGTGCAGAGCCCCTTGGGGCAAGCCTTGCAAGCCGCTTTGTTGCGGCAACGGGGAAGACCGACCGCCGCCGTGGTGTTGCTGAGTGATGGGATCGTCAACGCCGGGCCGGGATTGCTCGATGTCGTGCCGCTCGCCGACGAACAAGGGGTGCCTGTGGTGACGGTCGGCTTCGGCAGTGATGCCCCGGCTGTCGATGTGGCGATCGACGAAGTCTTGGCCGATGCCACGGCTTTGCTGGGCGATACCGTCGAAGTCCGCGGCATCGTGCGGACGATGGGGACCGAACAGCAACGCGTGGTCGTCCGTCTGATCGACCAGGAGACCGACGCGGTCTACGACAGCGAAGTGCTGGCAGGGTCCCAAGCCGAACGGTTCGAGGCCTTGCGTTTCTCGTTTGTCGCCAAGCAAGCGAAACGGTACGAATTGGCGGTCGTCGCCGAACCGCTGGAGGCCGAAGCCGACCCGAGCAACAACCGTCGCTCGCTGGCGGTTGAAGTCCGCGATGAACCGCTGCGAGTCCTCTTGGTGCAGGACCGCCCCAGCTACGAATTTCGTTTTTTAAAGCATCTGTTGGAACGGACCACGGTGCAGTCCCAAGGGGGCGCCCCCCGCGTCAATGACGAGGCCCGACGCTTGGTCGAGCTGACCGCAGTCTTGCAGAGTGGCGACCCCGCCTACGCCGATCAGGATCGCTCCGCCGTGCGGCTTCCGCCGGTGGGGATCGAACGGATCGCGGGGTTCGATGTGGTCGTGTTGAGCGACGCCGCCGTGCCGTTGCTGGGGGCGGTCTTTCTGGAGCAACTCGCCACCGCGGTCCGCGAGCGGGGTGTCGGGTTGGTTGTGATCGCCGGCCCCGATCACCTGCCGGAGGAACTGGCCGACACGGCGCTCGACCCGCTCCTGCCGGTGGATCCGCGGCGCGTCGAGCCGCCGGCGCTGCCGGTACGGCAACCGCAGCGGATGGCGTTGACGCCGCTGGGGCGTCAGACTGCCGCCCTGCGTTTGCAGGAGCAGGGCACCGCGGAACTTCCTTGGATCTATGGGGCTTGGCGAGCCCCCACGCTCCGTCCGGCCGCCCGGGTGTTGATGGAGACGCGGTCGATCGACGGGGGGGGCCGCAACGCCGACCCCTTGCTCGTTTCCCAGCTCGTCGGGGCAGGGGAGGTCTGGGTGCAGTTGACGGACCAGACCTATCGGCTGCAACCGTTTGACGGCCGCGGCGAACTCTATCGACGCTACTGGCTACAGATCCTGCGACGGCTGGCGCGCGGGAAACGACGGACGCAGGGGAGCTTGGCCACGCTCGATGTGATCGGCGACCGCTTTCCGGCCGGCGCCGAAATCCCGGTGCGGGCGCGTCTGCCGCAGGGCCCCGGGGAGGCTGCAGGGGAGGGGCGGGTGACGATCGATGTCCGCGGACCCGCCGAGGAACGCCAGGTCGTGCTCGCGCCCTCGGCAGGCGACCTGTTCCGGGGCGTGATCCCTCCCTTGGCCCCGGGCAGCTACCGGGCGGTCGTCGTCGACCCGCCGCGGGATGGTCCGCCGATCCGCGATCGCTTTACCGTCGAGGCGACGCCGCTGGAATGGAGTCGCTTGCGGAGCGCGCTCGAGACGCTGCAGCAGCTGGCTGCCGAGACGGGGGGGAGCTATCTCTCCAGTCAGGAGGCGGTCGCCGGTTTGGAAGCCGCCCTCCCGCCGTCGCAGTCGGTCGGCCGCCGTCCGCTGCCGCCGCAGCCCCTGTGGAACCATCCGCTGACGGTCGGGCTGTTGATCGGACTGGTGTGCGGCGAGTGGATCTTGCGTCGCCGCTGGGCCCGCTGAGGCCGGGGTGAATCTGCACGATGGGGGCCATCGATCTTTCCGCCGGCCCCTCGCTTCGCCGGCTGTTTTTATTAGACGCTCTCTGTTGGGTTGTTTGGTAAACCCAAAAAGAAGGGTGAAAAACCGAGGAAAAGAGTTGTGGGGGCTCTGTGGTGGGGTAGTCTGTTGGCTCGTTGGTCCGTGGGGCATCCGCCGAAGTGGAGCCGGACCGGCGAGGTGTTACGCCAATGGGGAGGCAGAAACGATGCGTAAATGGCAAACGATCATGTGGGCAGCAGCCGTGGGGCTGTTGGCGAGCGGGGGCACGGAGCGAGCGGCGGAGGCGGGGATCATCCATCACGAGCCCAGCGGGATCGACGAGACCGATCGGAGTCAGTACCTGGGCTGGGATCAGGAATCGGACCAGACGGTGGTCGGACAGGCCGGCGGTTCTTCGATCGACTTTTATCTGACCGATCATGGCGACCTGCATTTCGATTCGTACGAAACATCGGTGTTGACCACGGCCTCGGTCTCCATCACGGCGGCGAAGTTGCAGGCTGGCGACCCGATCGGTCCCGACGCGTTTTTCAGTGTGCCCGGCTGGGGGTTTGCCTGGACGACGCGGTCGGGGCAGTTCGACCCGTCCAGCTCGGGATTCCTGGGCGTTCGCATCCGTAAAGCGGGGTTGTGGCACTATGGCTGGGCGGAGGTTGCCTTTGCGGGGACTCGCCAGGCGATTCGTGGCTGGGCCTACGAGGATCAGCCGGGGGTCGGTTTGCAGGCCGGACAGATCGCTGCCCAGGGGTTGAGTGTCGGCGCGGTTCCCGAACCGGCGAGCTTTGCCACGCTGGGGTTGGGCGCGTTGCTGACGGCTGTGGGAAGCCGTCGCCGCCGGCGGCGCGGCGGCAGCATGCCGACGTAGCCGGACGGCCATTCAGGGGGCAAGATCCGGGCTGGACCGCACGCGAGGCTTTTCACTATCGTCCAAAACGCGTGGAAAGGAAGCCGCGCGGCTGCCGAGTTCCGAGGCCGATTGGACGTTATGGATTTTGCCAAACGCTACCGAGATCTGATCCTTCCGGTGGGCATCATTGCCTGCTTGATGGTGATCATGGTGCCGCTACCTCCCTTTTTGATGGACGTGATGTTGGCGGCCAACATCACGGTCGGTCTGATCGTGTTGTTGACGACCGTCTACGTCACCACCCCGCTGGAATTCAGCGTCTTCCCTTCGTTGCTGCTGGCCACCACGCTGGCGCGGCTGGTCCTGAACATCGCCACCACGCGGTTGATCCTGACCAATGCGGACAGCGACGACATGGCGGCGGCGGGCGGGGTGATTCAAGGATTCGGGGAATTTGTCGCGGGCGATCGGATCGAAGTCGGATTGATCCTGTTCGGGATCATCATGTTGATCCAGTTCGTGGTGATCACCAAAGGGGCGACGCGGATCAGTGAAGTCGCGGCCCGCTTTGCGTTGGACGGGATGCCGGGCCGTCAGATGGCGATCGATGCCGATATGAACGCCGGGCTGATCGATGAAAAGGAAGCCCAGCGGCGGCGCGAAGAGATCGGGGCCCAAGCCGATTTTTACGGGGCGATGGACGGGGCGAGCAAGTTCGTCCGCGGCGACGCGATCGCCGGCCTGGTGATCATGGCGATCAACATCGCCGGGGGACTTTACATCGGGCTGGTGCAGGCTGAAATGACGCTCGCCGAAGCCGGTTCGCTCTATACGAAATTGACCATCGGGGATGGCTTGGTCAGTCAGGTGCCGGCCCTGTTGATCTCTCTGGCAGCCGGTTTGCTGGTCACGCGGAGTGCTCAGAAAAGCAACCTGCCGGTGCAGGTCCTGCAGCAACTGTTCAGCAACCCCCGCGCACTGTTTGTGGCGGGAGCCTTCCTGGGGCTGCTGATCCTGACGAACCTCCCGCGGATTCCGATGGCGACGTTGGCCATCGGCTGCATCGGGCTGGCCGTGGTCATGAACCGTCAAACGGCCGCCGACGACGCTGCCGCGGAGCAGCAAGCGGCGGCCGAGCAGGCCGCCGCCTCGGCCCCGCCCGAAAAGCGGGTCGAAGACTACCTGGCTGTCGATGCGATGGAGCTGAGCATCGGGACCGGGTTGTTGAGCCTGGCCGACCCCGCGCGGGGTGGCAACCTGATGGAAATGATCGGCGGGGTCCGCAATGCGATCGCGCAGGACATCGGGATCGTGCTGCCCAAGGTGCGTGTCCGCGACACCATCGATCTCGGTGAGCTCGAATACGAAATCGGCATGTCGGGCGTGCCGGTCGATCGCGGCCAGCTTTACCCCGACCGGTTGTTGGCGATGGATTCGGGCGCGACGACCGGGGTGATCGAAGGCGAAGCCACCCGCGATCCGACCTTTGGGGAACCGGCCGTTTGGATCGAACCGATGCGCCGCGAGCAAGCGGCGATCTATGGCTACACGATCGCCCCGCCGGTCGCCGTGCTGACGACGCACCTGCAAGAGATCGCCCGGCGTCACGCCGATGAACTGCTGACCCGCGACGCGACCAAGCAATTGATCGATGAACTGAAAGAAGTCAGCCCCGCGGTGGTCGACGAATTGGTGCCGGGGCAGATGAAGCTCGCCGAAGTGCAGCAGGTCCTGCAGATGCTCCTTCGCGAAGACGTGCCGATCCGCCAGCTGGGGATCATCCTGGAGACGCTGGGCGATTACATCGCCCGGGTCAAAGACCCTGTCCTGTTGTCCGAATACGTGCGGCATCGGTTGGCACGAACGATCAGCACGCGTTATCGCGACGATCAAGGCCGGTTGCATGTGATCGCGCTCGACCAAGCGGTCGAGGATCGGATCGCCGCCGGGATCGAACATAGTGACCGCGGGTTGGTGGTGCGGATGAGCCCCGAGGCGGTGGAATTGACCTGTAGCCGAATCGCGGAAGCCGTTAAGAAACTGGTCACGGCCGGCCATCAGCCTTTGTTGCTGGTCAACCCCCGGGTCCGCCCCGGGTTGCGGCAGATGACCGCCAACGCGTTGCCCCGTCTGAAAATCCTTTCGTACAACGAAGTGACACGCGACACGCAGATTGAATCCCACGGTGTGGTCACCGACAGCTGATCGGAGACCCGTCATCGTTTGTTTCTTCGCATTGCCACAGGGGCTTCCGAACCGACCATGCATATTCGCACCTTTCGCGCTGCCAGCCTGCAGGATGCCCTGGCCGAGATTCGTCAGCAGATGGGTCCCGAAGCAGCGGTCTTGCACACCCGCCAGGTGCGCGATGGGGTGCTCGGTTGGTTGGGCCGGACGCATGTCGAGGTGACCGCCGGGTTGCGTGAGCGGGGTGCGCAGACGCCGATCCGCCATGCGGCTCGCAGTGCCCACCACGGCCCTTCCGGCGCGCCGCCCGCTGGAACCTCGGAGGCCGAGCGGCGGCCCGGGGGCATCGCTGCGGAGGGCGCCGCGCAGTTGACCCGCCGCTTGTTGGCGGCCGGCGTCCCGTCCTCGGTAGCCGACCAATGGCTGGTGCAGGCTGGGCAACGGAGCGAGGCGACCTTGGGATTCCCCTCGTCGACCGTTTCGGCCGCCCGCCTGGAGCAGGCGTTGCGAGAGCATCTGTCCGAAACGCTGCCCTGTCGCGGGCCCTTGCGGGTCCCTGCCGGGCAGCAGCGGACGGTCGCTTTGGTCGGCCCGACGGGGGTCGGCAAGACGACGACGGTCGCCAAGTTGGCGGCAGGCTTTCGTCTCCAGCAACAACGCCGCGTCGGCCTGCTGACGATCGATACGTACCGGATTGCCGCGGTGCAGCAATTGCAGGCTTACGCCGAGATCATGGAACTTCCGATGGCGGTCGTCGAATCACCCGAACAGATGCAACGGGGCCTGGAGGAACTGGGCGACGCCGAATTGGTGCTGATCGATACGGCGGGTCGCAGTCCTCGGGGGGCGGCGCGGTTGAGCCAGTTGCAACAGATGTTGGCGGCGGCCAGTCCCCACGAAACCCATTTGGTCGTCAGTGCGACGGCGAGTGTCGAAGCGATCCGTTCGGCCTTGCAAGGTTTCGCGGCGGTGCGACCGACCGCCACGATCTTGACCAAGCTCGATGAAACCGAACAACTGGCCGGGGTGCTGGCCGCCTTGCCGGTCAGCGCCCCGCCGCTCAGTTACCTGACCCATGGTCAACAGGTTCCGGATGACATCGCGACGGCCGATGCGGAGGCGTTATTGTCGCGGTTATTCGCCGAGGAACCGGCCGCCGCCAAAACGGCCGCCTAACTTTGAAGAAAAAAACGCAATCCTTACAAAAGGACTAACTGTCTACCTGTCCTCCCGCCGATACCGCTCTTAGGAAACATTTCGCGGAGCCGAGGCGTCCTCAGGACGAGGCGCCGTGGGTTGCTCAAGCCGCAGGGTTTGAGGATCGAGGCAATCGATCGGCGGGGGAGTGGTCATGCAACGCAGTTTTGCGGTGTCGCTGGGAGCCTTGGCTCTGGCCATCGTCACCTTTCGAGGTTGCCTGCGAGGCGAGTTGATGATCGAAGTGATCCCCGCCGGGATCGCCGCGATGTTGATTTTTTCGGTCGTCGGATGGCTGGCCGGAATGGTGGCGGACTACTTGGTTCGCCTGAATTTAGAGACAGATTATCGCCAACGCTTGGCTGACTTCCGTGAGGCGGTCGAGGCCAGCGAAGGCACCTCGGATGACCCTGCGACCCGGGGAGAGGCAAGGATGCCTTGAGGGACGCAGGTTTGAAGGAACCTTTTCCGACCAGGCACGGACGCCGGTCGGGGTAGGTTCCGCCTCGGAGAATGCCGCGTACGATCACGGAGGATTGGATGGCAGCGACGCTTACGGCCGATGATGAAATCAAGCAGGTTTGGGCTACGCTTAAGCAGCTTGAAAAGGACGCGCCTGGTTACGAAGACCTGCGAAATCGATTGGTCGAACGTTACATGCCCTTGGTGCGCTATAACGGCGAACGGATCTGGCAGCGGTTGCCCGATGGCGTGGAACTCGATGACCTGATCAGCGCCGGAATCTTCGGCCTGATGGATGCCATCGATGCCTTCGATCTCGATCGCGGCGTCAAGTTCGAAACCTACTGCGTGCCGCGGATCCGGGGCGCGATGCTCGATGAGCTTCGCACGATGGACTGGGTGCCGCGGCTGGTGCGGAGCAAAGCGAGCAAGCTGAACGAAGCCAAGAAGCAGCTGGAAACCAAGCATGGTCGCCCGCCGACGGTCATCGAGCTGTCGACGCACATGGGCATCAGCGTCGCCGAATGCGAAAAGATGCAGTCCGATGCCAACGCGGTCGGACTCGTCTCGCTGAACAAGAAATGGTACGAGACCGACAGCTACAAAGACGTCCGGGAAATCGATATCCTGGAAGACCAGAAGGGGGAAGACCCCACGATTCGGGTCCAGAAGAACGACCTGATGCGGTTGGTCACCAAAGGGCTGAATCGGAACGAGCGTTTGATCATCATCCTCTATTACTACGAGGAACTGACGATGAAGGAGATCGGCGCCACGCTCGATCTTTCCGAATCACGCGTCAGCCAGATGCACAGCTCGATCGTCAACCGTTTGCAATCCCAATTGGGCCAACGCCGCCCTGAATTCGGCACCTGATCGCTGGCATGCTGCTGCTCATCGACGGTTACAACCTGCTGCACCAATCGGACCTGATGGGGCGGGGCAGGGGGGACCGTTGGTTGCAGCGGGCCCGGGAACGGTTGCTGCAGCGATTGCAACAGCATCTCGATCCGCCCCTGGCGGCGGAGACCTGTGTCGTCTTCGATGCGGAAAGCCCGCCGCCGGATCGGCCGCATGAATCGTGGCAGGGGGGGATCCGCGTGCTTTACGCGGTCGGCTACCCCGAGGCGGATGACCTGGTCGAAGAGCTGATCGGGCATCATCCGGCAGCCCAGCGGCTGACGGTGATCTCCTCGGATCATCGCCTGCAACGGGCGGCCCAGCGCCGCCGGGCGACAGCCTACGATGCCGATCGCTGGTATCAGCGATTGCTCGATCAAGGCCCGCGGCTGGGCATCCGCTGGCCTCCCGGCCCCGCGGGCCAGGCCTCGCCCGATCCGCCGCTGGCCCCCGGCAAAACCCAGGGGGTGGGCGATCCATCCGAAGTGGCAGCGTGGCTGGCGTGGTTCCAGCAGACGCCGACCAGCGAAGCGTCGACCGAACCGCCGGCGCTGCGGCCCCCTTGGAAAGCGGATTCCCCGCCAGGCCGCCCGCCAGGCCGCCCGCCGCGGACGTCTCCGCCGCCTGCCCCGCCGTCGTCGTCCGGAGCGCCGCAGCGCCGCAGCGCGAACCGCGGCAAACGCCCAGGGCCTCGCCGCCCGGCCGGCAAGCCCCGGCCCTCCTCTCCGCCGCCGAAGCCGCGTCGCTCCCCGCCGCCGCCGCGGGATCCGCAGCAGGAGCTCGACCGCCGACTCGAAAATCCCTTCCCGGAAGGCTACGGAGAGGACCTCCTCGACGACGACCTCGATTGAGCCGCTGCCGGGTTTCCCCGCGGCGATTTGGCGGTTCCCCCGTGGCGGGCCGTTCTCGCCGCGATTCGGGCCGTATACACTGCCCCCCGAGTTTTTCGATGTTTTCCCGGGGCGGCGATTCACCTCCACCCTACATGCGTTTCAGAAAGGCGTCCTTCACTATGGCCTCGATGGAGAAAATCGTTTCCCTTTGCAAACGACGCGGATTCC
>CAYNVI010000018.1:0-19998 GCA_964400585.1 uncultured Pirellulaceae bacterium
GACGAGGCATCGATCGTGCGATTGATGGTGGGACGTGCTGTCGAGGAGCTCTTTCCCGAAATCCCCCACACCCCCGACAAGCCTTGTCTGCAGCTGCGGGGCTTGTCCGGGACGGAGAAGCCGGAGGATGTCAATCTGGTCGTCCGCCGGGGAGAAATCTTAGGGCTAGCCGGATTGGTCGGGGCGGGACGGACCGAAGCCTTGCGATTGATCTACGGCCTCGACAGCGCTGCTGGCGGCCACGTGCTGCTCGACGAGGCGGCCCTCAAGGGACCGCCCCGGCCGCGGATCCACGCCGGCTTGGCCATGGTCAGCGAAGATCGCAAACGCGAAGGGCTGGCGCAATCGATGAGCATCGGCGACAATATGACGCTCAGCCGGCTGCGACCGTTCACCACCGGCGGCTTTGTGCACGAAGGCCGGCGGCGGCCGGCGGTCAACCGCTTGATGGAGCGGTTGCAAGTGCGGGCGACCGGTTGGGACCAGCCGGTGGTCGCCCTCTCCGGCGGCAATCAACAAAAGGTGGCGATCGCGCGGGTCCTCCATCAAGACGCCGATTGTTGGCTGCTTGACGAACCGACCCGCGGGGTCGATGTCGGGACGAAGGCAGAAATCTACCGCTTGATCGGGGAAGCCGCCGCTGCCGGCAAAGCGATCGTGTTCGTCAGTAGCTACTTCCGCGAACTCCTCGAGCTGTGCGACACGATCGCCGTGATGGCCCGCGGGCGGATCGCCGACTGCCGTCCGGCCGATCGCTGGAGCGAGCACGAAATGCTCCATGCTGCGATGGGGGGCGCACCGACGCGGAAAGAAGCATCCTCGAAAGTGACCAAACAAGCAGGTGGCGATGAGCGCTAACGATGCCCCGGAAGCAACGGGCGATGCCCCCGCGTTGACCGCCTCCGCGAGTGACCGATCGACCGCGCGCGTCCTGGCAGGGCGACTGCTGCGGGCCCTTGGTCCGCTGCTGGCGCTGTTGGTCGTGGTGGGCGTCTTTTCGCTGGCCGACATGACATGGGGCGACGAAACCAACTTTCGCAGCGCCCGCTCGGTCCGCCTGGTCGGCGCCCAAAGCGTCAAGATCGCGATCGCTTCGCTGGGGATGACGCTGATCATCATCGCCGGCGGGATCGACCTGTCGGCGGGAACGGCAGCGGCACTGGCCGGATGTGTGACCGCGGCCATGCTCGATCACGGCTTCAGTATCTACGCGGCGATCGCCGCCGCCGTGCTCAGCGGTGCGGCTTGCGGCCTTTTGAATGGCTCCTTGATCAGCCTCCTGAAACTCGTCCCCTTCATCATCACGTTGGGCACGATGACGATCTTTTTGGGAATCGGCAAGTTCGTGGCCGGCGAAGGCGGGACGATCACGCCCCCCCGCGACGCGGTCCCCCGCTGGCTGGAATTGATGGTCACGGTCGACCCCGATCCGCTCTGGATCAGTTGGCCGCTCCTGCCCAACTTTGCTTGGGGGATCTGGCTGGTCCTGGTCCTCGCCTGCCTGGTCGCCCTGGTCCTCTACCGGACCGTTTTCGGACGTTACATCTTCGCGATCGGTTCTAGCGAGTCGACCGCCCGGCTTTGCGGGATCGCGGTCGCCCGCAACAAATTACTGATCTACACGATCGCCGGAGCCCTGATCGGCTTGGCCGGCGTGGTCGACGTCGCCCGGCTGGGAAAAGGGGACGCGACCGCCGGGATGGGAATCGAACTCGAGATCATCGCGGCGGTGGTGATCGGCGGCGGAAGCCTGGTGGGCGGACGCGGATCGGTCCTGGGCACGCTCTGCGGCGTGTTGATCATGGGCGTGATCGCGCATGGCTGTAGCGCGCTCGGTCTGCAGGAGCAGGTCGAAAACATCCTGCTTGGCGTGATCATCGTCTCGGCCGTCTTCATCGACCGGATCCGGCACCAGAAGATGACCGGCGAGACCGGCTGAGCCTGCGGATCGTGGGCGGCCCGCAAACCTGTGGGGCACGCGAACCCCTGGGCGACGGCGCCGTCCGGCAAGCCGCCCCGAAACCGACCGAGGGACCCCTGAGGCGAGCGGCGGAGGAGACCCCGTGAGGGCGGTCGGTTTCCCGTTGTTTCCGATGGGAGGGTGATCCGTCGGGCATTCGTGGTAGACTGAGGGCCTTTCAAAGAATCGCCCCCTGCTTCATCGGTTAGGAAATGACACAACGCATCTTCTGCCTCTTGGCCCTCTCGCTGAGCTGTCTGATCGGATCGCCGCGGATCGTCAAAGCGGCCGAACTTTCCCTCGAACAAGGCGACCACCTCTGTCTGGTCGGGAACGCGTTGGGAGAAGGCCTGCAACATCACAACAGCTGGGAAGCCTTGTTGCACCAGCGGTTTCCCGATTCGGCGTTGGTCGTGCGGAACCTCTGCTTTCCCGGCGACGAACCGTACCTGCGTTACCGTTCGCAAAATTTTGGTGATCCCGCCGTCCACCTGACTCACAGCCAGGCTTCGGTCGTGCTCTTCTTTTTCGGGTTCAACGAATCCTTCGCAGGGGAGGGGGGCCTGCAACGGTTCAGCGACCAGATGCGACGCTTGGTCGGAAAGACCCAAAACCAGGACTACAGCGGCCAAGGGGCGCCGCGGATTGTGTTGGTTTCCCCGATCGCCTTCGAGCGGACGGGGGATCGCAACCTGCCGGACGGGGAGACCGAAAACAAGCACCTGCAAGCCTACACGCGTGCCCTGGCCGCCGTCGCCGAAGAGACCGGCGTCGGATTCGTCGACCTCTTCACGCCCACCCAAAAACTGTTCCGGGCCTCCGACCTGCGGCTGACCAAGAACGGTTCGCATTTGAATGCGGCCGGCTACAAGGCGCTGGCACCGATCCTCGATCGCGGGCTCTTTGGACCGGGCGGGCCGGTTCAGGTCGACCCCGCCGTGTTGGCCGCCGTCGATCAAAAGAATTTCCATTGGTGGCATCGTTACCGCGCGGTCAACGGGTATTCGATTTACGGAGCCCGCGGAGAAGCCGGCTTCGATGGAACGTATCGCAACCGAGATGTGATGGAACGGGAACGCGAGATCCTCGACCAGATGACGGCCAATCGCGATCAACGGATCTGGCGACTCGCCCGCGGGGAAACGGTCCCCGCCACCATCGACGACAGCAATACCCTGCCGTTCATCCAACCGAAGACCAACGTGGGCGGAGCCGACGATCCGAATCGCAAGCGGGGAAAGCTCGGTTCGCTCGAGTACCGCGACGCGGCCGAGCAGCAGAAGCTGTTCCAGCTGGCACCCGGCTACGAGATCGAACTGTTCGCTTCCGAAGAGCAGTTCCCCGAATTGGCGAATCCCGTCGCGCTGAATTTCGACAACCAGGGGCGTTTGTGGGTCTCGACGATGGAGTCATATCCGCACTGGAAACCCAAAACCCCCCTTGATGACAAACTGTTGATTTTGCCGGACGAGGATGGCGACGGGCGGGCTGACGAATGCAAGATCTTTGCCCGCGGGTTGCACCAGCCAACCGGCTTTGAGATCGGCCGCGGCGGGGCCTTCGTCGCGCAGCAGCCCGATGTGCTTTTTTTGGAAGATACCGATGGCGATGATGTGGCCGAGCGTCGGGTGCGCCAGCTGGTCGGCTTCGATTCGGCCGATTCCCACCACGGCCTGGCCGCCTTCACCTGGGGGCCGGGCGGGAACCTGTACTTCCAGGAAGGGACGTTCAAGTACTCGCAGGTCGAAAGCCCGTACGGCTTGACGCGTTTGAACGAGGCCGGCGTCTGGAAGTACGACCCCCGAACCGAAAAATTCGGCGTCCATGCAAATCTTGCCTTCGCCAACCCTTGGGGGCACGTCTTCGATCGTTGGGGCCAGGATTTCATCGCCGATGCGTCGCCCGGCTACAGCTACTGGGCCGCCCCGATCTCGGGCCACATCGATTTTCCGCTCAAGCATCCTGGCGGCAGCCAGCATCGTCGTCTGGCTTCGGAAACGGGCGGCGAGAAGGATTACCAGTTCCCCACGTTCTACCCCAAGCGGACCCGGCCCTCGGCCGGTTGCGAACTCGTTTCCAGCAGCCATTTCCCGCCGGAAGCCCAAGGCAATTTCTTGTTGACCAACTGCATCGGCGACCGGGCCGTGCTCAACCACACGATCCGCGAATCGGGGTCGGGCTTTGTCGGCGAGGAGGTCGAACCGATCCTGTTTTGCAAGGACGGCAACTTCCGACCGGTCGACCTGCAGTTTGCCCCCGACGGCTCGCTGTACATCGTCGATTGGCACAATGCCTTGATCGGTCACCTGCAACACAACTTGCGGGATCCGAACCGCGATCACAGCCACGGGCGGATCTGGCGGATCACCTATCCCGAGCGGCCTTTGGTGCAGCCACCCAAGATCGCCGGGGAGCCGATTCCCGCTTTGTTGGAACTGTTGAAAGCCCCCGAGAACCGGACCCGCTATCGGGTGCGGCGCGAACTGGCACAGCGCGACAGCGACGCCGTCATTTCCGCGGCCCAAAAGTGGCTGCTGGCGCTCGACCCGCAGGAAGACGAATACGAGCACCATCTGCTGGAAACGCTGTGGCTCCACCAGACGCACAACCGGGTCGACGAAGATTTGTTGGACCAGCTGTTAACTGCTGAAGACCATCGCGCTCGAGCCGCAGCGGTGCGAGTCCTGTCGTTCTGGCTCGACCGCGTCGGTCCCCGGGAGGACTGGCTACGCCGGGCGGTCGCCGATTCGCATCCCCGAGTCCGGCTGGAAGCCGTGCGGGCCTGCAGCTTCATGGAAGAGGACGCGGCGATCGAAATCGCCTTGAACGTGCTCGAGCATGACATGGATGAGTACCTGCAGTACACGCTCGATGAAACCATGCGGGCCCTCGAGCAGTAGTCGCCGCCGCGTCCGCTGTGGGTCAGATGCCGAACCGCCACGAACGCCGAACCGCCACGAACGCCGAACCGCCACGAACGCCGAACCGCCTCGCGGCGTTCGCCGTTGCTTTGTTTCCCTCCCTCCCCTTCACACTCCTCCGTCATGATCTTGCCTCGCTTCGGTTGGCTTTCCCTGGCCAGCGTCCTCTTGGTTGGGCTTTCGACTCCCCTCGGCGCTCAGCAATCGACGGATGACGGGAGCGTGGAACGCCCCCGCATCTTCCTGGACAAGAGCCCGCGGATCGTGCAGTACCAGCTGTCCCGTTTGGACAACGAGCGGTTGTTGTTGGTCGAACGCCAACGGGATGACGAAAAATACATCCCGGTTTATACGGCCATCCTGACGCGGGCGGGAATCTCTCCGCAGTATCGCGAAGAAGCGGTTGCCGCCCTGGTCAAACTGCAGGCGTCGACGGTGGGAGCCGTGTTGTTGGATGCGTTGCAAAAGCTCGATCCTGATGACCGCCAGACTCGCCGCACGGCGCAACCATTGATCGCGATGCTGCTGCGACAGCCTGGCGACGCGCTGCGGAGCCTGGCCGAGGAGCTGACGGCTGCGACCGCCTCGGACAATCGCTTGATCCGTTCGATCGGCTATGCCGGATTGATCGCTGCGGGCATGACCGACGCTGCCCAGCAGCGGGCCTGGAGCGACCCCCAAGCCTCCCAAGATTGGCTGGCGGCGATTTCGTTGGTGCCGGAGCCGGCCCAACGGTCCGCGTTACGCGAGGCGGTGGTCGAGTTGTTGGAGACGACCGGATCGCCGGCGCTCCGTCAGGCTGCCATCACCGCGCTGGCGGAGATCCCGCGGGATCAGCGAGACACGTTTCGCCGCGCTGCGGCGATGATCCAGCAGCCGGAAACGCGGGCGGCGGCGGTCCGAACCGCCTTGAGGGTGCCTGCCGATCAACGCGACCCCCAGGTCAGCCAGTCGTTGGTCAAAACGTTGGTTGCCTATGCCGAGTCGACCCCGGCGGCGGAGCGGACCAGCGATGCCTTCATCGACGCCATGCAGCTGGCCGATCAGTTGATGCCCCAGTTGCCAGTCGAGCAAGCCAAGGCGGCGCGGCGGCGACTGCGGGAAGTCACCGTGCGTGTGATCCGCATCCGCACCGTCGAGGAAGAGATGCGGTACGATCTTCCCTTCTTCGCCGTCGAAGCGGGACGTCCCGTGCAGGTCATCCTGGAAAACGAAGACCTGATGCCGCACAACCTGGTGATCACCACGCCGGGCAATCTGAAGGCGGTGGCTGAGCTAGGCTTGGCGGCCGGCCCCCGCAACGGCTGGCAAGGAAAAGCCTACGTGCCAGAAAGTGAACTGGTGATGCACGCCACCGCTGCGGTGCAGCCGCATCAGCAGGGCCGCTTAACCTTCGAGGCTCCCCGCGAACCGGGCGAATACCCCTACGTCTGCACCTTCCCGCAGCACTGGTCGCGGATGTACGGCGTGATGGTTGTGGTCGAAGACCTGGATGCGTTCATGCAAAACCCCATCCCGCCAGCCGACCCGATCGGCAGCAACCGATCGTTTGTGCAGGATTGGAAGGTCGAAGATCTGGCGGGCCAACTGGACGAAGGCCTGCGCGGACGCTCGCTGGAAATCGGCAGGCGGATCTTCGAGGAAGCCTCCTGTGCGGGATGCCACAAGATCCAAGGCGAAGGGGGCGTGATTGGCCCCGAGCTGACCGGCGTCTTCGACCGCTGGAAAGGAGACCGGGTTGCGGTCCTGCGGGAAATCTTGGAACCGTCGCATCGGATCGATGACCGCTACGCGATGCAGCTGGTCTTGACCTTTGATGGACGGACGGTCTCCGGGATCGTGCTGGAAGAGACCAAGGAGCAGATCACCCTGCTGTCGAACCCCGAGGAAGACGAGCCGACGGTGATCCCCCAGGACGAGATCGAAGAGATCGTCAAAACGTCGACGTCGATGATGCCGAAGGCGTTGCTGGATCAGTACACACGGGACGAGATTTTTGAGATGCTGTTCTACCTGGAAAAGGCCTCCCAATCGAGCGATTGAGGCGGCGTTGCCGGACCATTCCCCCTTCGTTTTACCGAGGTCCTTCATGTCCCGCGGTGTTTTGGCTTTCGCCTTGCTGGTGTTCAGCGTTTGTCTGGCCGGGGAGCTCTCCTCGCAAAGGGCCGCCGCGGCGGATCCTGCCCGTCCCAATATCGTGATGATCATGGCCGACGATCTTGGGTTTGCCGATCTCGGCTGTTATGGCGGCGAGATCGAAACCCCGCGGCTCGATGCATTGGCGGCGGAAGGTCTACAATTTACCCAGTTCTATAACACGGCCAAGTGCCATTCGTCTCGCGTTTCGCTGCTGACAGGGCTCTACTGCGATCAGGCAGGCGGTGCGCGGTTAAGTCGCGGAGCGACCTTTGCCGAAGTCTTGGCCGACGCCGGTTACTCGACGTCGATGGTCGGCAAATGGCATCTCAGCAAGCAGCCGACCGACTTTGGCTTTCAACGCTATTGGGGGCATCTTTCGGGGGCGACCAACTTCTTCACCGGCGACGATTCGTTCCGGTTGAACGGAGAGAAATGGGACGTACCCAAGCAACTCAACGGGCGGCCCTTTTATACGACCCACGCGATCACCGACTTTGCGATCGATTTCTTGGAAGATTCGCTCGAGCGGGAAAAGCCGTTCTTGCTGTACGCGGCCTACAATGCTCCGCACTATCCCCTGCAGGCTCCCGAACAGGCGGTTCGCCAGTACGCCGGGCGCTACGACGCCGGCTGGGATGCGATTCGCCGTCAACGGCACGGGCGTCAACTGGCCAGTGGACTGTTGCCGAAGAAATGGAAGCTCAGCCCCCGCCCCGATCATGTGCCGGCGTGGGACAGTTTGAGCCCGCGCCAGCAGCGTTGGGAATCGGACCGGATGGCGACTTTCGCTGCCATGGTGGATGTCCTGGATGAAAACGTCGGCCGGTTGGTCGATTACCTCCGCGAACGGCAGGTGCTGGAAAACACGATCATCCTGTTTTGTTCCGACAATGGGGGCTGTCCCTTTGAGCGGACCCGCGGCCGCCACCTGGCCCCTTGGGATCCGCGTTCCTACTGGACCTACGATGCGGCCTGGGCGAACGCCAGCAACACCCCCTTTCGGCTTTATAAACAGAACCAGCACGAAGGAGGGATCTCCTCGCCCTTGATCGTCCATTGGCCCGCCGGTTTAAAAACAGAAGCCGGGGCCCTGTGCCGCGAACCGACCCATCTGATCGACATGATGCCGACCTTCGTCGACCTGGCCGGGGCGACCTATCCCCAGCGGGTCGGAGACCGCCAGCTCGAGCCGCTGCAGGGAAAATCATTATCACCCCTGTTCCGCCAGGAAAACTTCGTGCCGCACGAACAGCTCTATTTTCACTTCGGCACGGACCGCGCCTTGCGGCAAGGTCCCTGGAAGCTCGTGTCGGCGAAACGGGGACGCTGGGAACTCTACAACCTCGACGACGATCGAACCGAACTTCACGACCTGGCGGCGGAGCAGCCTGCACGCGTCGCCAAGATGACGGCCGAATGGATGCGGATGGCCGAACAGGTCGACCGACTGCAGGGACCTCATCTGCGACCGGTCCGGGACGAGCTCACCAAGCTCCGCTTCCGTAAGGACACGAGCGATCAATTGAAGGGCAAAGATCGCGTATTCTCCCTGCAGGAGACGGACTGATCACACTCGCTAGCTTTGATATTTGGGTGCTGGTCCTGTACGTCGCGGCCGTGGTCGGATTCGGCTGCTGGTTCGTCCGCAAGAGCGGGACGACGAGTGAATTCATGGCTGCCGGCGGCGCCTTGCCCGGCTGGGCGGTGGGCTTGTCGATCTTTGGAACCTATCTCAGCAGTAACACGTTCTTGGGCGTTCCCGGCAAAGCGTACGGGGAGAACTTCAACGGCTTCGTGTTCAGCCTCTCGCTGCCGTTGGCGGCTTTCATCGCCACACGGTTCTTCGTCCCTTTCTACCGGCGAACCGGCGAGATCTCCGCGTACCACCACCTGGAACGGCGATTTGGGTTGTGGGCGCGGACGTACGCCGTGGCTTGCTACTTGCTGACACAGATCGCGCGTACCGGGACGATCCTGTTCGGAGTGGCCCTGGGACTGCAAGCGTTGACCGATTGGCCGGTGGTTTGGATCATCGTGATCACCGGCGTGTTGGTGACGCTCTACACGCTGTTGGGTGGGATCGAGGCGGTGATCTGGACCGATGTGATCCAGTCGCTGGTCCTGTTGGCCGGTGCCTTGCTGGTCTTGGGCACGCTCCTGCTCGATGCTCCGGAGGGCCCGCGACGCGCGGTGACGCTGGCTGCCGATCAGGGCAAGTTCAGCCTCGGCAGCTTTGCCCTTGATCCGACCACCTCCACCGTCTGGGTGATGCTGCTGTTCGGCCTGTTCATCAATCTCAATAACTTCGGCATCGACCAAAGCTTCGTGCAACGCTTCCATACGGCGAAGAGCGATCGCGAAGCGGGCCGCGCCATCTGGTTGGGAGCCCTCCTGTACGTCCCGGTATCCCTCCTCTTTTTCGTCATCGGCGCGATGCTCTTTTCGTTCTATGAGATGCGTCCCGAGTTGCTGACGGAGGTGCGGCAGCAGGTGGCGGCGGAGCAGTTGGCCACCGAACGACTTTTTTCGGCGGTTCCGACTGCGACGGAAGTGGCGGCCCGCGCCGAAAGCCTGGCAGCGAAGGAGATCGGCGATCAGGTGTTGCCGCATTTCCTCACCACCCAATTGCCACCGGGCTTGGCGGGATTGCTGATCGCGGCGATTTTTGCGGCAGCGATGAGCAGTGTCGACACGTCGCTGAACTCCTCGGCTACGGTCTTTCTGAAAGATATCGTGCAGCGTTATTTTTCGCCTGCCATCTCCGAACCGGGAGCGATGGCGGTGCTGCGGGTCGCGACAATCGGGATGGGCCTGCTGGGAACCGGGGTGGCGCTCGCCTTGATCGGAGAGGAGAGTATCCTCGAGGCCTGGTGGTTGCTCCAGGGCGTCTTTGCCGGCGGTCTGCTGGGATTGTTCCTGCTCGGGATCATCTCGCGTCGCGCGGGCAATCCCGAGGCGCTGACGGCCACGTCGATCGGGGTCGGCGTGATCGCCTGGATGACGCTGTCACCGCGGGCGGAAAGCCTGCCCCCCGCGCTGCGCAACGGCTTGCATGCGAACCTGACGATCGTGCTCGGCACGTTGACGATTTTCGGCGTCGGGCTTGTGCTGAGCCGATTCCGTCGCCCAGGCGAATAAGCCGCGAAGCTGCTTCGCCCCCGGCTTAATAATCCGCTCCGTTCAAACTAGCGACCACCGAGGTCAGCCAGGTTTGCATTGCCGGCCGCAGTCGCTTGACCACCTCCCGATCGGTGGCCGCCAAGTCCCGCGTTTCCTCCGGGTCCTCCGCCAAGTTATAGAGTTCCCAGCGGACCTGACCCTGCTTGTTCTCGACCCGATGCAGCTTCCAGTCCCCGTCGGTCCAGGCGGCATGGCCCGGGAACTGGTCGGTCGGATAGGGAGGCGACGGTAACTCCGCCGCCCGCTGACTCGAGGGATGGGGCGGAAGGTCACCGCCGGCCTGCTGCGCCTCGAGCAACTCGGCCATCCAGGCGGCCGACGGCGTGCCGATGCCGCGGATCGACATGTCCCAGAAGCCGAGAGGGCGGCTCCGCGGGGACGTTTTTCCGGCCAGCAAAGGGAGCAGGCTGATGCCGTCGAGCGGACGCGGCGAGGGCGGTTCGATCCCCGTGATTTCGAGCAGGGTGGGGTAGAAGTCGCTGGTGCTGCAGCGGCTCGACACGCGGCGTGGTTGGTCGATCACCGCGGGCCATTCGACGAAGGCGGGGACGAGCAAGCCCCCTTCGTAGATGTCTCCCTTGTCACCGCGGAAGTCGCCCGTCGAGCCGACCCGCGGCAGCCCTCCGTTGTCGCTGCAGTACCAGAGGATCGTGTTCTCGCGTTGGCCGCTTGCCTTGAGGTGCTGGCGGAGCTTGCCGAAGGCCCGGTCCATTCCGGTCACCTCGCCGAGGAAGTTTTGCTGCGCCGGAGGCTGATCCGCGTAGAGGGCACGATCTCGGGGGGCGGCGCGATGCGGGCTGTGGGGAGAACCAAACCAGATCACCGCGAAAAAGGGCTGCTCGCTCGGACGCGGTTGGGCGAGCCAGTCGATCGCAGCATCGACGGTGACCATCGAGCTTTCTCCGTGCTCTTGGACCGCCGTCCCGTTGTGCGAAAGGATCGGGTCGTTGTCGTAGAAGTTCGGGGCGCTGATCCAGTGGTCGAAGCCGTTGCGGCCTGGATTCGCCGGGCTGGTCCGCCGGACCGAGCCGAGGTGCCACTTGCCGAAATGAGCGGTCGCATAGCCTGCTTGCTGGAGCGCTTCGGCGATCGTCGATTCTTGCGGCCGCAGCGGATAACCCCACTGAAAGACTCCCATCCGATTCGGGTGACGCCCGGTCATCACGCTAGCCCGCGTCGGCGAGCAGACGGGGGCGGCCGCGTAAAAGCGATCGAAACGAAGGCCGCTCGCCGCCGCTTCGTCGAAATGCGGAGTCTGCAGGGTGGGATGGCCGTTGTAAGCCATATCCCCCCACCCTTGGTCGTCGGCCATCACCAACACGATGTTGGGCCGTTCGGCGGCAGCCGCCGGTGAACAAGACATGCTCGCCAGCAACGCCAGGGCCACGACGAAGCGGGCCCCCACGCCGACCGGAGCCAGGATCGCGGGATGAAGTCGGACGGAGGAAGCTGCTTGCCGCATGGGGGCTCCAGGAGGGCTGGTGCGAGAGGGAAGGGGACGGGATCGCCCCACCACGCCGAGAGGCCGTGGTGAAGACGAGCGGTCTAGTTTAACGGATCGGCTGGTGAAAAATCGCTGTGACGGCGAAACCTTGATGGTAGCAGCGGGGTTTCTGGTAACGGACGGGAGCGTTCGCCCGCCCCCCTGGATCCTTTCCTGGATCCCTTCGGCTACGCCAGGGAGCTCGACGTGCTCAATTCAGCCTTCGCGGTCGCTTCGCGTCTTCTCGCGGGCGTGTGCTGTCGCGGAGGTTTAGCGATCGCCTCGCTGCTGCTCTCGCTGACCAGCGTGGGGGCCGCCGGTCCGACCTCCCGGCCGCCCCACGGCGAGGACAAACCGGCCTACGACGAGGACAAGAACACGACGGTCAGTCGGCGGGGGTTTGTCTTCATCGATGGGCAATATGTTGCCCCGCCATACCGCATCGAAGAGAGCGAGCAAGGGGTTCGGATCAATGGACGGGCCGTCTCGATCGCCAGCCCTGCCTCCACCCCAACGGACGCCCAGAGGCCGCCGCGATTCCGTTGGCAAGCGGGCCGAGGGGGCGACTTCAGACGGCGTGCTCCCTTCGAGCCGGGGTCGCGTAACGGCCGGAAAAGTGGCCGAGAAGCGCCTGCAGCGGCGCCGCCAAAAAGAAATCAGCGAGGTGTCAATCGGGACTATGTCGCGGCCAACCTGGAGGTCGACGGGATCCTGGTATCGCGGCCGGAAACGTTTACCCGCATTGTCCATCATCCCCAGCAGATTCACGAAATCCTTGGCCTCTTGATTCAAAACGGACAAGGCTCCGCGACGGATTCGTCGACGCGGCCCAACTCCGCGGAGGCTCCCCAGGGCCTGCTGATCGATTGGTTTCGCGACTTCCAACCCTCGGCCGATCTGGTCCGACGGGCCAGCGACGTGGTCGCGGGGATCGAAGAGGGAATGGCAGCGGAAACGGCGGGAGAACGCGCGTTGCAGCGACTCTCACGATTCGCCTTCCCGTTAACGCTGCTCGGTATGATCCTGTCGTTCGTCGCCTCCGGGCATCTGGTGAGCCACCCTCCCCATCCGCTGGACGAGGAGACGAGCGAAAAGCGGTTGCGGATCCAGCAGCGGGCCACCGTCGTCTCGATCGGTTTGCTGATCGCCCTGTCGGGGCTCGATCTCGTCTGGACGCTGCTCACCTCCCAGGCCGGGCAGATGGTGGAGGTCAATCCGCTGGCGAGCCAATTGGTGGAGGACCCGTTCCGGCTGATCGCCTTTAAGGTGACCATGACGCTGGGCAGCTGTGCGATCCTGTTTGCCCTGCGGGACCGCCAGGCGGCCCGGCTCGCCTCCTGGTGGCTCTGCCTCGCCCTCACCCTGCTCACCTTCCGGTGGCTCGTCTTCCATTCGCTGCAGGTGGCCTAACGGGGCAGCGCGAGGTTTCAGCAGCGGGAGGGCGTTCGCCCTGGCTTTTTCGTGCCAAGCCGGCGGCTCGCGCTAAAATCTCGCCAGAGAGCGGAAATCGCCGTGCGACCCCGGACATTTCCCTGCGAACCAACCGTCTGCGACGCTCCCGGTCTGGCTGCCTCCCCTCCGCCGGGCGGAACCGCCGTTGGGCGGACTAGGCAGCTTCGCTACAATAGAGGATCATTCGCTACCGATTCAGCTGAATTGCATCCGTCGCCACCGACGCGTCGCCCGCGGCGCGCCGCAGGCCCCTTTATATGACCTACCTGACTCGCAAGGAAATCTTCATGGATCCGCAAACGATTATCGACCACCTCAACGAAATCTTGAAGCACGAGTGGACCGGCGTGGCCCAATACTCGCAGGCCGGCTTCATCATCGAAGGGATTTGGCGTCAGGTGTACAGCGAGAAATTCCTCGGCGACGCCGAAGAGTCGTTCGGTCACGCCAAGCTGGTTGGCGACAAGATCGTGGCCCTCGGTGGGGTGCCCTCGGTCATCCGCAATGAAGTCAAGCAGTCGCGTGACCTCCGCGAAATCCTCGAGTTCAGCCTCGCCTTCGAAGGCAAGGCGGTGGAGATGTACAGCAAGGCGATCGAGATGGCCGAGGAACTCGGTGACCGTGCCTTGGTGATCTTCCTGGAAGACATCTTGAAGGAAGAGCAAGAAGGGGTCGACGAGTACACCAAGTTGCTGCGGGACACGCCGGCGCAAAGCGGGCAGGTGGGAACGCCCAAATCGCAGATGGGCGCCTAACGCGGGTGCAGCGGGCAGGAGCCTGCCTGAGCGAAGCCCGCTGGACGAGGCCGGGCGCTGGCAAGCAGCCGAACCGGGTGAACCGCAGGTGGGTGCTGCTTGCGTTTTTTTGAACGAATAACGCCGCCGGGAAAGTTTTCTTCCGGCGGCGTTTTTTCATGCGAATCGCCAAACTCTTGGGGTCGCCAGTCGCCCGCCCCTGCGTCCGCCGCCCTGCGGAGCGGACGTCGTCTCAGGGCGTGTGGCGGCGGCTACTGTTCCTTCGCCAGCTTGCGGAGCACGGTCGGCAGGATCCCGCCGTTCTGGTAGTACTGCATTTCCACCGGCGTATCGATGCGCACCACGCACTCGAACTCGGTCTTCTGACCATCGGCCGCGGTCGCCTTCACCTGCACGCTGCTCCGCGGCTGAAGGTCGTTGGTCAGGTCGGGGATATCGAACGTTTCTTCGCCGGTCAGTCCCAGTGATTCAGCCGATTCACCATGGGCAAATTGCAGCGGTAAGACCCCCATGCCGACCAGGTTACTGCGGTGGATCCGTTCGTAGCTCTCGGCGATCACCGCTTTCACGCCCAGCAACATCGTCCCCTTGGCCGCCCAGTCGCGGCTGCTACCGGTGCCGTATTCCTTGCCGGCGATGACCAGCAGGGGGACCCCGTCGTTTTGATACTGTACCGCCGCATCGTAGATGCTCATGGTCTCGCCATCGGGCAAGTGGCGAGTGACTCCCCCTTCGGTACCGGGTGCCAGCAGGTTGCGGATGCGGATATTGGCGAAGGTCCCGCGCACCATCACGCGATCGTTGCCGCGTCGACTGCCGAAGCTGTTGAATTGTCGCGGGGTGACGCCAGCATGTTGGAGGTAGCGACCGGCGGGTCCATCTTGGGCGATGGCCCCGGCCGGGGAGATGTGGTCGGTGGTGACCGAATCGCCGAGCAGGGCAAGCACGCGGGCTTGATGGATCGGCGTGATGTCCTTCACTTCGGGAGTGATGCTCGACAGGAAGGGAGGCTCTTGGATGTAGGTGCTGTCGTCTTGCCAGGCAAAGAGCGGCGATTCGTTGACTTCGATAGCGTTCCAATGCGCGTCGCCTTTGACCGCTTCGGAATATTCGCGGACAAACATCTCCGGCTGCAACGCTTCCCGGATCGTCGCCAGGATCTCCTCGCTCGATGGCCAGATATCGTGCAGGAAGACGTCGTTGCCTTCGGGATCGGTACCGAGCGGTTCGGAGAGGAGGTCGATGTCGGTCGTCCCGGCCAAGGCATAAGCCACGACCAGCGGCGGACTGGCCAGGAAGTTGGCGCGGGTGAGCGGATTGACGCGGCCTTCGAAGTTGCGGTTCCCACTGAGCACCGCCGAGGCGACGAGATCGCCGGAGACGATCGCTTCGGAGACCGGTTCGGGAAGCGGTCCGCTGTTACCGATGCAGGTGGTGCAGCCGTAGCCGACGGTGTGGAAGCCGAGCTCCCGCAAGCTTTGCGAAAGGCCGGCCTGATCGAGGTAGTCGGTGACGACGCGCGATCCCCGAGCCAAACTCGTCTTCACGTGCGGCTGCACCTTCAGGCCGCGGGCGACCGCATTCTTCGCCAGCAGGCCAGCACCCACCATCACCGACGGATTGCTGGTGTTGGTGCAGGACGTGATCGCCGCGATCACCACCGAGCCGTGCGTGATCGTGCTGGAATGCCCGTTGTCTTGGATGGTTGCGGCCCGGGCGGTGGCGTCCGCATCGAGTCCGAACCCCTTGGCCCCGACCGGCGCGGTCAGCGACTTGCGGAACTCTTCCTTCATGTGCTGCAAACCGATCCGGTCCTGTGGCCGTTTGGGCCCCGCCAGGCTTGGCTCGATCGTGCCCATGTCGAGTTGCAGATGCTTGGTGTAGTTCAAGGGGCCGTCGGTATCGCGGCGGAACAAACCCTGTTCCTTGGTATACCGTTCGACCAGATCGATCTGCTGCTGCCGGCGTCCGGTGACCTGCAGGTATTCCAGCGTCCGTTCGTCGACCGGGAAGAAGCCCATCGTCGCCCCGTATTCCGGCGCCATGTTGGCGATGGTCGCCCGGTCGGCCAACGACATTTTCGAGACGCCGGTTCCAAAAAATTCGACGAACTTGCCGACGACCCCTTCCTGGCGGAGGACTTCGGTGACCCGCAGGACAAGGTCGGTTGCCGTCGTGCCGGCAGGGAGGGCTCCCGTCAATTCAAAGCCGACCACCTCGGGCATCAGCATGTAGAGGGGCTGCCCCAGCATGTTGGCTTCCGCTTCGATCCCGCCGACCCCCCAGCCGAGGACGCCCAGGCCGTTGATCATCGTGGTGTGGCTGTCGGTCCCGACTAGCGAATCGGGCATCGCGACCGGTCCGTCCTCACCCTCGCGGAGCGACACGACATCGGCCAAGTATTCGAGATTGACCTGGTGGACGATCCCCACATTCGGCGGGACCACCCGGAAGTTGTTGAACGCTTGCTGCCCCCATTTCAGGAACTCGTAGCGTTCCTTGTTCCGCTCGAATTCGATGTCGACGTTCCGCTTCAGCGAATCGTTCGCCCCGAAAAAGTCGACTTGTACCGAGTGGTCAACGACCAGATCGACTGGGATCAACGGATTGATCTGCTCGGGACGCCCCCCCAAACGCTCGACGGCCGACCGCATGGCGGCCAGGTCGACCACCGCCGGCACCCCGGTGAAGTCCTGCAACACCACCCGCGACGGCTTGAACGGGATTTCCTGTTTCGCCGGATCGGCGGCATTCCAGGTGGCCAGGTTGCGGACGTCGGACTCGGTGACGGCAAACCCGTCGCAATTGCGGAGCACCGCTTCGAGCAGGATCCGGATCGAGAAAGGAAGCTTGCTGACCGCTCCGAGACCCGCCTCTTCGAGTCGGCTGAGCCGATAGATCGCAGCCGTGCCATTGCCGGTATCAAACGTATCGCGTGCGCCAAACGGATCAGAAGTCACTGGAGGCATACCTTCGGGCTGACAGGGATCTCTGGGCCGCTGACGCAACGAGGGGCAACGACCACGAGCAGGGACAGAAAACAAAAAGGGGCGGGTATCCGCGGCGATGGCGGGGGGCGAAACGGAACGCTCCACCGCGACCCATAGTCCCCGCATTCTAGCCGTCAGGATGCCGATTGTCTGCCGGGTCCCCCACGCTCCCCGATCCGCAGGACCGGCCCCGCCGGGGGCTGGTCCGTGGGGCGGGACCCACCGATCAAGGAGCGCAATCGGTCCGCGGCCACGTCGTCCCCCGGCGAAGGCTTACTTCCCTTCCCTACTAAGTTTCGTCCGGGGCGTCGATTTCGTTGACTTCCTCTTCGTCCCGTTCGCTGCGGTGGGCGACGATCCGCTGGTTGTACGCCGCGATCGTCTCCTTCCGGCGCAACATCCCCAGCAGCTTGCCGCGATCTTGCGGATCCATCACCGGCAGTTCGTCCAGATTCAGGGCGGTGAAGCTTTGCAGCGCCGTGTTCAAATCATCCTGAGGCGTGACACGGACGAAATTGCTGATCATCACATCGCGGGCATTGGCCAGTTTCCACAGCGTCTGGTCGTAGAGGTACGCGCGGACATCGTCGTCCGAAAAGATCCCCACCATCCGCCCCTCCTGGTCGACCACCGGGAAGTAGTGCTGATTGGTGGTGGCGAGCTTATGCACGATCTCGTCGAGGGTCGCCGCTTCGGAGATCATCACCAACCGGCGTTGCTTTTCGTAGACGTCCTCGACGAGGACCCCTTCCAATACATCGACCAGGAAATCGCCCCGGTGGGCGGGGGAGTCCAGCCGGGTAGGAACCTGCTTTTGGTAAAGATTCCAGCGGCCCGAAGCCGCGAAGGTGAGCGTCGAGACGAGCATCGTGGGAACCAGCAAGCCGAAGTCGCCCGTCATCGCCCGGACCATGATGATCGTCGAAATCGGGGCCCGGGCCACGCCCGAAAAGAAGCCGGCCATCCCGACCACGGCGAACGCTTCGGGGTGGGGGGCCAGCTCCGGCGCAACCGCTTGGACCATGTAACCAAAGGCGGCGCCGACGCATCCCCCGATCACCATCGACGGTCCGAACACGCCCCCGGATCCCCCCGACCCGATCGTCAACGACGTCGTGATGATCTTGACGAAAGCGATGACCAGCAGCAGGCCGATCGAGAGCGAACTTTCGGCCGACAGCGATTTCTGCAGGGTGCCATAGCCAGTCCCCAAGACCGACAGCGTCTCCTCGTTGAAGTCGGTAGCCAGGTAGAGCCCGATCCCGAGGCAACCGGTCAGGCAGGCTCCGATCGCCGGACGGATGTGGCGGGGACCCGGCAGTTTGCTGAACAACCGGTGCGTCCCGTAGAAGCTCCGCACATACAGGACGCCGACGATCACCAGCACGACCGCCATCAAGGCAAACGGGATCAGCTCCAACGGCGATTGCAGGCGATGGCTGAGGTCGTCGCCGAAGACCGGCGTGTAGCGGATCTCGGCCGGCAGCGACTGCGTGAAAATGCTGTAGGCGACGATCGAGGCGGTGGCGGCCGGCAGGATCACGTCGGCTTCTAGGTCGGCATCGCTGTAGAGGATTTCGCCGGCGAAGACCGCACCGGCCAAGGGGGCGCGAAAGACCGCGCCGACCCCCGCCCCCATCCCGGCCGCGAGGAGGATCCGGCGATCACGCTTCGAGAGCTTCAGACGGGTCCCCAACCAGGCGCCAAAGCCCGCCCCGATTTGAGCGATCGGACCTTCCCGCCCCGCCGACCCGCCGGTCCCCAGCGTGATCGCCGAGGCGATCGTCTTGACAAACGGTATCCGGCCACTGATGAAGCCCCCCCGGCGATGGAAGGCATCGATCGCCGCGTCGGTCCCGTGGCCCTCCGCTTCCGGGGCCAACGAATAGACAATCAATCCCGAAAGCAACCCTCCCAAAGTCATCACCAGGATCGTCAGCCCCGGATGCAGCGGTCCGCTCGCTTGATGCAAGAAAAAGGAATGTTCGCCAGCCGCTTCTCCTTTCACGAAGCCCGCGATCCCGACCAGGCTGATCGCCGAAACGAGCTGTTCCAGAGACTGGAACGCGATCGCCCCACACCCCGCGATCACGCCCACCAGGGAAGCAAGCAGGACCCACTTACCGGAAGTGCCATGCCGAATGAAACGGGAAAAATTGCGGAGCGGCGACACGGGGCAAGGCGGTGAAGGTTGCGGGGAGGGGAGGAACACCGCTCGTTTTAACTCGTTTCCCCTTTTTATGTTAGGCGGGCACGCCAGACCGGGATGCTGGACACGGCGTAGGCCCCCGCGGTCAGCCAGAGCAGCCCGCCGATCGTGACGAACATCGTCACGAAGCCCCACCGTTCGGCCAGCTGTCCGAGCGCCGGTGCCCCGGACATCATGCCCAGGTCGAGCATCATCAAAGCGAGCGCCGAACCCGTCCCCCGCACCCGGTCAGGAAACGGCTCGATCGTCAGCGACGTCATCGTGTGGAACATCAGGCCGTGTCCTGTCCCAGTCAGGAGCGCCGGGACGATGATCGACCAAGGGGCCGTCGCATCGACCAAGCCGTAGCAAAACATGCCCGTTCCCATGAACAGCATCCCCGCCAACAGGACTTTGCGACGCCCCCATTGGTCCGGCAGACGACGCAGTACCACGCGCACGGTCAGCCCCCAGCCGGCGTAGCACCAGAAGAAAAGCCCCACCACCGACAGCCCCGCGATCGTCAAGCGTTCGCGGTCGACGTAGCTGGCCAGGAAGACGAAAGGGACCGTCATGCAAAACCCGAAGACAAGATCGACTAGCAGGATCGTGCCCGGCCAGTGTTGCCGGATGGTCGTCCAAAAGTCGCGCAGCTGAACCGCCCGGCTTTGGTGGCCCTTGGCGGGAGCCCGGAGCGATCGGATCAACCCTGCCGCCAGCAGGTTCGCCGCAGCAGCGACCCCAAACAGCACCAGGAAGTCCCCCCGACTCCGTTCGCTCGACAACAAGAGATCGCCGAGCGCTGGTCCGACCAGCATGCCGACGAAGCCGCCCACCCCGAGGATGCCGATCGCCTCGGTCCGCCGATGCACCGGCGTCGTTTGCGTGATGTAGGTCAGGCTGCTGGCGAACACGATGGCCGCCCCTAAG